>CALBOC010000302.1 GCA_937896705.1 uncultured Micrococcaceae bacterium
GGGTGGATGGTGGTCGGGGTGATTGCCGGAGCCGCAGGCTGGCTGCTTGGAAGGCACATGGCGGTGCGGGTGCCGGGCGCGCTGCTGGCCGGGTTCATGCTGTGCGGTCTGCACGCGGCCTGGGCGCTGGCGCTGCAGTTGCCGGCGGAGCTCGAGCGTGCCGACGTGCCGCTCTCCGGGCGGGTGGTGGGACTTCCCGAGCACGACGTCGACCGCACCCGCTTCCTGTTTCGCGTCGATCGCGGCGACGCGATGTCCGATGCGCTGCAGGGGCGCCTGTTGCGGCTGGCCTGGTATGACGACCGCGATGGCGCTTCGACCGGGCGGCATGCGCTGGAAGCCGGCAGCCGGTGGGCCTTCACGGCGCGCGTACGTGCGCCGCGTGGACTGCGCAATCCCGGCTGGTACGACAGCGAGAAGCACGCCTTTGCACGCCGCATCGCCGCGGTGGGATACGTCCGTGACCGCGAGCCGCCGGTGCCGCTGCGCGCCGGGCAGGGCATCGACCGCTGGCGCGAACAGGTGGCGCAGCGGATCGGGGCCGCGGTGCCCAGGGCGTCGTCGCGCTACGTGCGTGCGCTGGCGCTGGGTGACACGCGCGGCCTCGACGAGATCGACTGGGAAACGCTGCGCGCCACCGGCCTGACCCACCTGATCGCCATTTCCGGCTTCCATGTCGGTCTGGTCGCGGGTTTCTTCGCGCTGCTGGCCGGCGGGTTGTGGAGGTTGTGGCCGCCGCTGGGCCGGCTGCTGCCGCGGCCGCATGCGGCGGGGCTGGCGGCATTTGCTGCAGCGCCAGAGGTTTCCGCAACGGGGGAACCGTTTTCTAACGTATTGGTCAGCGAGAGTTCGGTTGCGCGAGCTTCAATTTCATCGGCGATGCGCAGCATGATGTCGGCACGTTCCGTGGGAGTGGTCTTCGACCACGGGCCGGCGGTAAATGCTGCATGAGCTGCTTCTACGGCAGCGTTGACGTCATCTTCGTTGCCTACGGGTACCGAACCCCAGACGGTGTTGGTTGCCGGGTCGGTGACCTCGATGGTGTCTTGTCCCTGGCTTTCGCGCCAGGCGCCGTCGATGAAGTGGGTGGTGACGTGCCGGTAGGGGATTTCGATGGTGTCGCGGGTGAGCTGCTGTGGGGTTTGCGTGGTCATCGGAGCACCGCCGTTTTCAGTAGGTCTCGGGAGCGTTTCAGGTCAGCGTGGGCCATTTCGATGGCTGCTTCAGTAATGAGTTCGGGGATGATTTCGTGTTCGAGCCGGTCGGTGTAGTAGTCGGGGGTTTGGCTAAACCATCCGGAGGCCAAAGCGATTCCGACGCGGTCGAAGCGCCAGGCACGATCGGCGTCGCGCATCAGGGCGTCTTCGATGCTGTGGGCTTCTTGCCGGGTGTCATGGCCATCGATGATGGCTGTGACTTTTGCGATGAACTCATCGGAGTAGCCCAGGCCGGGGAGGACGCGTTTGGCGACTTCACAGCCTTGGACTTCGTGTTCATAGCGAATATTCGCTTTGCGCCAGTCACCGCGGAAGCCTTCGGAGATGATGCGGTCTTCGTCGACGTGGGCCCAGCCGGTGTCGTGCAGCAGGGTCGCAATCAGCACGAGTTCCCGGTCTGCCTGTGGATAGGCGTCGCACAGTCGGCGAGCGTAGGCCACAGATAGTGGCAGGTGGAAGTCGTTGCCGCGTGCCCGGGTTTCGGGAATGACCTGACGCCAGATGGCATCAAATTCGTCGGTGTCGGGGGTGACATCTATCGGACTGGTATCGATGGGCCCTTCGGCCGGGATGGGCCGTTGGCCGTATTCCTCGGCGAACGCTGCCGTTTGTTGTTGAAGTGTCGACATGGTGGTGTGGGCTTTCTGCACTAGGAGTGTTCTGTGGTGGCCGTGATTAGGCGATCAGTTTTTTCAGCATGGTTGAAACATCGGCCGCAGCCTCGGCGTCGATGTTCTTGCCCTTGGACAGTGCTTGTTTGACGGCCATGAAGTCCAACGGGGAATTCGCGCAGTCGGCCGCGATAATCTGTCCGTTGCGGTAGTACAGCACGCTGAATTTACCGCGCTCGGTGTCGTGGCGGACCACGGTCTGGTCATAGCCGGTGGACAGGCCTGCGATCTGGAGTTTGATATCGCCCTGGTTGGACCAGAACCATGGGATGCCCGCGTATTCTTCGGAGCGTCCCATCAGGGAGTAGGCGGCCACTTTGGCGTGTTCGATCGCATTATTGACCGATTCCAGGCGGATGCGCTCATCTGTGGGGGAGCCGGGTACCGGGTTGGGCATATTCGCCACGTCACCGGCGACGACGGTTGTGCCATCTGAGGCCAGCGCGTGCGCATCGACCACGATGCCGTTGTCGATCTCGAGTCCGAGGGTCTCGGCCAGCTGAGTGTTCGGGATGACCCCGATACCGACCAGCACGATCTGGGCGGGGAGTTCTTCCCCGTCGTTCAACCGGACGGTTTTGACCTTGCCCTCGTCATCGGGCAGGATCTCATCGATCTGGGCTTCCAGACGGATATCGAGTCCGCGCTCGCGGTGGGCGTTGAGGAAGTATTCGCTGGTTTGGTCTCCGACCGCACGGCCGATGAGCTTGTGCCCGTGTTCGAGCACGGTGACGTTTTTGCCCATTTCGTGCAGGGATGCTGCGGCTTCCAGACCGATGAACCCGCCGCCCAGGCGCTCGGGGTCGCGGTCGATGTCGTGCCCGAGTCCGACTTTTTCATGAAGCCGATGGTCACGGCGCTGTTGCGCTGGATGGATGACAAACGGTAACGGAGTGATTTGATGTCGAGGCGCCTTGCAATCGCGGCGGTGGGGGGTCTCGCGGGGCTGGGACTCGCGGTTCTATTGTTTGTCGCAGTGGGCAACAGCAAGCAGAACTCGACCGATCCGGTCAATGTCGACGCTGAAACGACCGAAGTGCCGCCGACAACCGATTCAATGGTGGTTGGAACTGTCAGCGCCGATGCCGCTGCCGTGGCCGACGCGAACGCCGGGACCCATCCTGACTCCACCATTCCATTCGA
>CALBOC010000303.1 GCA_937896705.1 uncultured Micrococcaceae bacterium
GAAGCCTTATGAATACCACATCGGACCCGGGTTCAATTCCCGGCATCTCCACAAGCCAAAGCCCGCAATCCTTTGAGGTTGCGGGCTTTTTCTATGTCCTGACAAGTGTGAACACAAGAGCGCTAACCCCACAATACGGCCGAGCCCCACAAACCGAAGCCGCACACGATACTTGAGAGTCCGACGTGCAGCAACCAGGTTCGAGCTGTACTGCCCGTGCGCTGGATTTGCTGGTCAGCAGCTGCGAGGGCAACTGTCGCATAGGTGGTCAATGAGCCAGCAAAACCACCGAGCACAAGTTGAGTCAATGCCGGGGCAACATCCGCAAAATGGATAAAACCGAAAGCAGCACCGGCAAGGAACGAGCCGATGATGTTTACTACTAGGATCCCACGGCGAGGCAGGTAGGCATCGGCGATATAGCGCAGGACCGCTCCTAAACCGGCGGCGAGACAAAACCACATCATGACCGGCCCGCCGCTAAGCGAAAGCCGAGGCGTTTCGCTCCGATGGTGATCACCGTCGTGAACCACAGGAAGATGACAAGAACAAGAATCATAAGGATAAGGGCACCAACTGTTGAGCTAGGTGGGGCCGATCGAAACATGCTCTGTCCCAGTGTGAAGCTGATAACCACAAGAGCCAGCGCCGACATCGTGGTGAAAGAGCCCAGCAATCCAGTGGTGACACCCTTCTGCACCGGTGCAGGCCACGGGCGATGCGCGGTATACCCCGAGACCAACCCCAGCAGCGCGGACCCCAGAACATTCACCAGCGCAATGGGAACCGGGTCGAGCTCGGCCAGGGGTTGGGTGGGCAGGGTTGGCCAAGGCAAGAAGACCCTGGCTGCCGCGCCGAGCATGCCGCCCAGCGCGACAGCTACCAGGGTCATCGGGCGGAGTTTAGGCTCTGGGGTGGCCACGCAGCGCTGGGTTCAGACGTTCGAGCACTTCCGGGTGCAGGTGAGCGTTCGTGGCTAAGCCGTGGCCTCCCCACGGTCCCGGTTCGCCGTCCAACGAGGTGAACGTCCCGCCGGCTTCGGTGACGATTGGGACAAGAGCGGCCATATCGTAGAGCTCGAGTTCAGGCTCACACGCTATGTCGACGGCACCTTCGGCCACCAGCATGTAGGACCAGAAATCGCCATAGGCCCGCACGCGCCACACATCTGAGGTGAGCTGTAAGAACTCACTGATGTTCCCGCGGTCGCGCCAGCCTTCGAGCGAGGAAAACGACAGCGACGCATCCGAAATCTCCCTGATGTCAGACGCGTGAATGCGGACCGCGTTCGACAGGGATTTACCCGTGTAGGCGCCACCGTCCTCATAGGCCCACCACCGGCGGGACAACGCGGGGGCGGACACGACGCCGACCACCGGACGATCCCCATCGACCAGAGAAATCAGCGTGGCCCACACGGGCACCCCCCGGACAAAGTTTTTGGTCCCATCAATCGGGTCGATAATCCAGCGGCGCTTGCCCCACCCGGTGGTGCCGTATTCCTCACCGGTGACGGCATCGCGCGGGCGGGCCCGTTTCAGTTGCTGACGGATCAGTTCTTCCGCGGCACGGTCGGCATCAGATACCGGTGTCATATCCGGTTTCGTGTCGACTTTGAGGTCGACGGATTGGAAACGCGACATGGTCAATGCATCGACGGAGTCGGCGATGACAAGCGCGAGGTTGAGGTCCTCGCGGTAGCCCTGGCGGGATGGGGTCAGCTGCATGGTGGGGTGTCTTTCGGGTTGGGGTTATTCAAAGTCGTCAGTTTCTAACCGGTTGGTTAACAGTCTGCGTAATGAGGCTAGCCGTTGCGGTCCGGCCTCTCCGGCGTGGCCTGCTGCCACCCAGGCATCAAGTGCACAACCGGGGGAGTCTGCGGTGTGGGTGCAGCCGCGTGGACACTCCGTGATGGCTTCTGCAAATTCTTCGAAAGCGGCCACCACGGTGTCGGGATCGACCAGACCCATCCCAAATGAGCGTATCCCAGGCGTATCGATCAGCAGGGAGGTGCCGGCCTGGTTGAGCGGGATCCCTAACGCCGACGACGAGGTGTGGCGGCCGCGGCCGGTGACGATATTGACGTGTCCCACCGCCCGGTCGGCGCCGGTCAGGGCGTTCAAGAGGGTAGATTTGCCAACGCCCGATGGTCCGATTAGTGCCGAAATGTGTCCGGCCAGTCGTTCTTGGAGAGCATCCAGATCTGCCGGACGCAGGATGGGGGAGACCTCATCGCTGTCCGGGTTGAGGGGTCCGATGGTCAAGATTTCCAGATCGAGGTGATTGTAGTGTTCGATCAGTTCCGTGGGATCAGCCAAGTCAGTCTTGGTGATGCACAGTACCGGTGTGATCCCGGCATCAAAGGCGGCAACCATGGCACGATCGATGAATCCGGTGCGAGGTTCTGGATTGGCGGCCGCGACCACAATGACCAGCGTGTCGGCGTTGGCGACCACGACCCGCTCGTAGGCATCGGTGTCGTCGGCCGAACGACGCAGCACTGTTTCCCGGGGCTGCAGTCGCACGATCCGCGCGAGAGTGCCTTCTTCTCCTGAGGTATCACCCACGAGATCAACGAGATCACCGGGGACAATCGAGGTGTTGCGCATTTCACGCGCCCGCATCGCGGTAATATAGCGGGCTTTGGTGCCGGGGGTCTTTTTGGTTTTGCGTTGGGCCGCTAGATAGATGGTGTAACGTCCCCGGTCGACCGTGGTGACGCGTCCAGTGATGGCGTCTTCGTGGGCGGGCCGGTCTTTGGTCCGCGGCCGGGTGCCGTGTTTCGAGGGGCGTTTCGGGACCGAAGACTCATCGTAGCGGGAGTAATCGATACGAAAACGACTCATGCGCGAATTTGTCCTTTACCGGCGGCGAGTTGCGCCCATGCAATGGGGAAGTCCGGCATGGTTTTGGCGGTCGTGGCGATATCCGTGACGACGGTGCCCTCCACTGCCAAACCGATCAGTGCTCCGAAGGTGGCCATGCGGTGATCAGCGTAAGACTCAAGGGTAGCCGCGTGTAGCTGGTAACCACCCGAAAAGTTGAGGTAGTCGGGGCCCTCGTCGATGGTGACGCCAAGTTTTTGTGCTTCGGTCCGCAGGGCGGTAAGTCGATCGGTTTCGTGGCCCCGTAGGTGCCCGATCTTGGTGAGACGCGTTTCCCCGTTGGCCAGCAGAGCCAGGGCCGCAGTGGTCGGGGTCAGTTCAGCCAAGTTTTCTAACTCCCCTGCACCGGTAATCACTGGACGCCCCTCAACTGTGCGGGTGCCCGTGACCTTGAGGTTGCCGTAGTTTGTTCCGGGTACCGGCTCGAAGGTGACGGTTGCGCCGAAGGCAGTCAGAATCTGGCGCCAGCGGTCGCCAATTTGGGTGGTCTCTACCGGCCAGTATGGCACGGTGACGGTACCACCGGTGATGACTGCGGCTGCCAAGTATGGACCGGCGTTGGATAAATCGGGTTCGACCGCGGTGTCCACCGTGGTTATGGGACCTGGCTCAACCACCCAGCGATTTGGTTCGGGCGCGTGCACGACGACCCCGGCGGCCTCTAACACCTTGACCGTCATGGCGATGTGTTCGGGGCTGGGTGTATGGTCGCCGGTGTGTCGGATATCCAAGCCGTCGGTAAAGGTCGCACCGACCAATAACAGAGCAGAAACAAACTGGGAAGAACCGCCCGAATCGATGGCCACGGCACCGCCGGCGGGGGCGCCTCGGCCGTGGACAGTCAGGGGCAGCCGGTCGATGGGGTCTTGGTTCGGGGCGGTAATGTGGACGCCGGCTTGGAGCAGACCGTCAATAACCGGGCCCATCGGCCGGGCATAGGATTGCTCGTCACCGTCAATGAGTACGGTGGCGTTCGTGGTGGCCGCTACGCCAGGAATAAAACGCATGACGGTCCCGGCTAAGCCGGCGTCAATGCTGATCTGTCCGGTCGTGGCACCCAATCGGATGGGCGTGACGTCCAGGACGGTGGGGTCGCCCTCGACGGGTGTGAACTGGGCCCCAAGTGCGCGCAGTGCTTCGATCATCAGGTCGGTGTCACGCGAGACTAACACGCCGGTGAGTCGGCTGGACCGCTGCGAGAGGGCAGCCAGAATGAGGTGTCGGTTGGTTAATGACTTGGAACCGGGTAATGCCACGGTGGCATTGACAGGCTGCGTGGTGAAGGGAGCTGGCCAAGCTTCACCGGGGGCGGGCGTCATTGGGACCAACAGGACCTCTTTCGTATGATTCGCTGAGATTCTTAACTCCTTCCAAGATACCCTGTTCTCGCTGTCAGCGTGGCAGTTCAGCGTGGTGGAGGGGAATAATTACTGCTGTTTGCTCGCTGTAGTTGCTAGACGAACACATGCGGTCGAAAAATCTAGGAGGTGTTGCAGCATCGTGCTCACTATGACGGCGCCGACAGAAACATCGCATTCGGGTGTTTTGGGACTAGACTGGGCGGGGATGACTCATTTGCCTTCTGATATCCCAGCAGCCGATGACGGCTCTCGTGTTGATCCGAAAGCTGAGACAGAATCACAGCGTCGCGCCCGTTTCGAACGGGACGCCATGCAGTATCTGGATCAGCTGTATTCCGGTGCGCTTCGGATGACGCGCAATCCGGAAGATGCCGAGGATTTGGTGCAAGAGGCCTACGCTCGGGCGTACTCTTCGTTCCATCAGTACAAGCCCGGGACCAATTTACGAGCCTGGCTGTTCCGGATTTTGACCAACACGTACATCAATATCTATCGGAAACGTCAACGGCGTCCGCAAGAAGCCGACGGTGATGGGTTAGAGGACTGGCAGATGGCCCGGGCCGCTGACCATACCGCCACCGGGTTGCGTTCCGCTGAGACAGAAGCCCTAGATTATCTGCCAGACAGTGATGTTAAAGAAGCATTGGCTGAGATCTCCGAAGATTTTCGTATTCCGGTGTACTTGGCGGATGTCGAGGGGTTTGCGTATAAAGAGATCGCTGACATCCTGGATGTTCCCATTGGCACGGTGATGTCTCGACTCCATCGTGGGCGTCGTAGTTTGCGCGAGTTGCTAACCGACTATGCTGCCGATCGCGGCATTCAAGGCGCAATCGAATTGCAAAAAGAACAACAATCAGACGCATCGGAGGAGGCCCAAAAATGACCTATGAGACCCAGCACGTTCGGACCGAGTCCGAAGACTACGAGACAACCGGTGGGTGTTCCGAGACTCGCATGGACAGCATCTATCGGTACCTTGATGGTGCCTTAGAGACCGCTGATCTTGAAGAAGTCAAAGCACACATTCAGAATTGCCCGGAATGTCAGTCTGAACATGATTTAGAACTGATCATCCGTGATGTGGTCAAACGGTCATGCGAGGAAAAAGCTCCGCAGAGTTTGAAAACCAAGATTATGCAGCGTATTGAGCAGTTGAAGACCAACGGCGGCTAACCGCGTGTACATATACAAAAAGTCTGAACTATAGAAAGTTCAGACTTTTCGTATTTAAGACCGGCTAAGCGTTTGGACGCTTGCCGGAGTTAGCACGGTTCTTACGACGATCCTTGCGTTTACGACCACGTTTACTCATCGTGATACTCCTTTCGTTCAATGGCTCCAGAACAGTGTACCACCCGCTGTTAGCGATGAATATTTGGGTCAGCTATGCCTAACCATTCAAACCAGCCTCGATTGAGCACCAGCCATGCAATCAACCCGTAGGCTGCTTGGCCGGGCAGGCCGTCGTTGATCATGACGTCTTCGTTAAAGTTTTGGTGGTTCACCAGGTCGGTGAACGCGTCGATGTAGGGGACATCGCGTCGCACTGCGACATCTTGGTAGGCGGCATTGAGCTGTGCCAGATGCTTGTTGATCTCGGTGTCCTGTGCGGGCGTGGGCCCAACGATGAATGTCGAAATCTTGTGCTGGGCTGCCCGGTCCAGTGTGTTGGCCAGGTGCAGTCGGGCCCGCGCTGAAGAACCTGCCATCTCCAGTGGATCCTGCGGCACCGCGATGAGCATTCGATTTTCGGTCTCATCGGTGGCAAGCCGGGGCAGCACTTCGCGTTCCCATCGCTCTGACAATTCAGCGGTGGTTTCCCCGGGGAAGACTAATGGGTAGGACTCGATGAGCAGGTCACGGGCCTGGGTTTTGGCCAGCACGCGGCCAAGCCATCCGAGACCGCGGGCATCACCGGCACCGGTGAGGGTTTGGGCACCGACGGAGAATAATCGGATGTTTCGAGTGTGCACGTATTTTGCCTCTTTCGCGAACCGGTATTTGTTCCACTGTAGCGCTATGCAGGAGAAATCTGCGGTTAAAGACCTGTGGCGACCCATTTTGTGGGCCGCCACAGGCGGTGCGCTATGCGGATGCTGTGCTAGGCGCCAAAGACGTCCTGCAACAACGCTTCTTGTTCCTCGTCGTGGCGTGGTTTGTTGCCAGCTGCTGGGGATGCTGCAGCCGGACGGCTAATAACCGAGACTTCACGATCCAGTTGCGGTACCAGGTACTGCAACATGAATGGCCACGGACCTTGGTTTTCTGGTTCGTCTTGCACCCAGTGCACCGCGGCATTGGGGTACTTGTCGAGCTCGGTTTTGATCGCTTCGAGCGGGAGTGGGTAGAGTTCTTCGACCCGCACCAGGGCGATGTCGGATTCCATATCCAGTTTCTTCCGGCGGTCCACCAGGTCGTAGTAGAGCCGACCCGATACCAGGGCAACCTTCGATGCTGAGGCGGCGGCCCGATTGTCGGGTACCACGGGCATGAAGCGACCCCGGGTGAAGTCTTCGACCTGGGATGCCGCAGCACGCAGGCGAAGCAGCTGCTTCGGGCTGAAGACAATCAGCGGACGACGCGGGGTCGAGTAGGCGTGTTCGCGCAGCAGGTGGAAGTGGTTTGCGCCGTAAGACGGTTGTACCACGCGCATGTTTTCCTCTGCCGACAGCTGCAAGAACCGTTCGATGCGTGCCGAGGAGTGGTCTGGTCCCTGGCCTTCATAGCCGTGGGGCAGTAACAGCACGATCGAGGAGTGTTGGTTCCACTTTTGCTGCGATGAGGAAATGAACTCATCAATGACGATCTGGGCGCCGTTGATGAAGTCACCGAATTGGGCTTCCCATAGCACCAGGGCTTCTGGTCGTTCGACCGAGTAACCGTATTCGAAACCGAGTGCGGCGTATTCGGAGAGCAGCGAGTTGTAGATCCAGAACTTGGCCTGATCGTTGGACAGGGAGGCCAGCGGTGTCCACTCGTCGTTGGTTTCGCGGTCGTAAAAGACGGCGTGACGCTGGACGAAGGTTCCGCGGCGCGAATCCTGGCCGGCCAACCGGACGGGGACACCTTCCATGGCCAGCGAGCCAAAGGCTGCCAGTTCTGCAAAGCCCCAGTCGATGTTGCCATTGATAGCCATCTTTTGACGGCGCTCCAGCAGGGTGAGCAGTTTCGGGTGCACGTTGAAGCCCTCGGGGATCT
>CALBOC010000304.1 GCA_937896705.1 uncultured Micrococcaceae bacterium
TCACATAACCCGCCAACTGATAATGGGTACAAAGTGTATTTAGGTGCCCGCCTCGCCGATGCTGATGGGGCTTATGCCCAGATCACCGCCCCGCTTGATCAACAGATCGCATCCCACATCCAGCAGTGGAACGTGGCAGATCATCTACCGGTTCGCGCCGAGGCCGGCTGGGAAATGATCCCGGCCGCGGTCCTCGACGAGTACGTCGACGCCGTGGCGGCATTCCTCAACGACCTCTCCCCCACTTCAGCCCACCGTCGGCACCTCAAGGTGGTCTATACACCCCTGCACGGTGTTGGCGCGACCACGTTCTGTCAGCTCATGGAAGCCACCGGTTTTTCGGCCCCAACAGTCGTGGCCGAACAGGTCCAACCCGACCCAGCGTTTCCAACCGTCGAATTTCCCAATCCAGAAGAACCCGGAGCACTCGATCTGGCCGTCACCACAGCCCAGACCCAAACCGAGACCGACCTGATCATTGCCCACGACCCGGATGCCGACCGGCTGGCCGTCATGGTGCCCCTCGACGGTCAATGGCAGCGGTTGACAGGTGACCAACTCGGGCTGATCATTGGTGCGCGGCTGATGTCTTATTTAGCAGCGCACGCTTTAACCGCGGCAAATTCGGTGGTCTCAGCCCCGCAGCTAGCCCAGCTTGCGCAACACCATAACGTCGTACATGCGGTCACGCCTACGGGTTTCAAATGGATCTGCCGAGTTCCGAAGTTAGGGTACGGCTATGAAGAGGCCCTTGGCTATGCTGTCGCGCCAGAGATCGTCAACGACAAAGATGGGCTTTCAGCCGCTGTGGTCGTCGCCGACCTAGCAGCCGAGCTGAAAGCCGATGGCAGCACCTTGATCGACTACCTCAGCGGACTGACCGACAGTATCGGACCTGCCCTTTCAGATCAGATATCCGTAATGGTGCCTTCTCCAAGTGTCGGGACGCTGCTCGTCGAAGATTTGCGCACCAATCCGCCCGAAACCCTCGCCGGTTATGGGCCCGTGACAACTATTGATTATCAGCACGACGATGTGCCGCTCGCCCAACGCTACGGACCGCAACATATGGTGGAATTTTCGACCACCGGAGACATTTCGACCCGGTTGATGATCCGACCCTCGGGCACCGAGCCCAAAGTCAAGTGCTATATCTCAGTGCTGGCGCAGCCCGGCACCCCCCTGGCCACGGTAGAAGCGGTCATGGATCAGTTACACACTGAAGCTGCCACCCTCGTGGAAGTCACCTAAGGAGAAAACGTGTCAACTACTACACCCCTGACCCCCGAGCAGGTTGATCAGCTCGATGCCACTGAGCTGGCCGCGCGAATTGATCACACGCTGTTGGGTCCCACTGCCTCAGCTCAAGACATCGATACGTTGTGTGAGCAAGCGCGGTCTTATGGCACAGCCTCGGTGTGCATTCAGCCGATCTGGGTCGAACGTGCGACCACGCGACTGGCTTCCAGTCCGGTGAAAGTCTGTACCGTGATCGGATTTCCTACTGGTGCTCAGACTCCACAGACCAAAGCCTTTGAAACATCCCAAGCAATTGACCACGGCGCTACTGAAGTCGATATGGTCATTGATCAGGCCGCCGCACTAGCGAACGATAAGCCAACCCTGGTTCGTGACATCGGCGCGGTGGTCGAGGCTGCGGCCGGACACGCCGTGGTGGTCAAGGTGATCTTGGAAACCGCCGCGTTGACCGATCAGGCAAAAATCCTGGCCTGTGAGGCAGCCATGGAGGCCGGTGCGCACTATGTTAAAACCTCAACCGGCTTCGGCCCCGGCGGGGCCACAGTCGACGACGTTACCTTAATGCGCTCGATCGTGGGTGACGGGATCGGCGTCAAAGCCGCAGGTGGAATCCGAACCCGCCAGGATGCCATCGAGATGCTCAAGGCCGGCGCAACCCGCCTGGGAGCCAGCGCGACATACGCTATTGTAAGTTAACAACACATCATCACATCGTCGTCCAGGGTAAACTGGCGACAGCAAACTTTCTGAAAGAACGAGGTGTCCCTTGATTCGTGACGGTAAACCGGCAAACTACTCCGGTGAAGGAAACACGGCTGGCAACTGGTTAATCTTTGGCGTCTCACTGGTGCTCTTCCTCGTAGGCCTTTACCTGCTGAATTTCGCCGACTTTGAAAACGTATGGTGGACCTTCGGCGGCTTGATCGTGCTGGCGACCGTCGTCTTTTTCGTCGGCTGGCAGTTCACCGGGCAGTCCAATACTGTCGATGAAGATTTCGTGACAGACCCAATTCACGAAACCAAGTCGCCAAACCTCTAAACCGCTAGCGTTTAACACACTTCGCGCAGCACCCGGGGTCCTAATACCCCGGGTGCTGCTGTGTTTGCAAACATTATGAAAATAACACACCGTAACCTCGGCATCGATGCGCTGCGCGTCTTCTCCATCGCGATGGTCATTCTCGGGCACGCCGGAACCTTTGACGGTTCCACATTGCTGAGCATTTGGCGCATGCCGCTCTTCTTCATCCTCTCGGGGTTCTTCCTCGTCCCCTACGGCCGCTCCCTGCGTTACGAAGCAGCCCGGCGATGGGAGACCCTTGTCATCCCCTACCTCGCCTGGTCGCTGATCATCACCCTGGTGGTGTTGGTTGTGAAATGGTCCGATCCCGCCGAACTCCTCCATCATTTGCACACCGGGTGGCGCGGTGGTACCGGACGATCGATCTTCTGGATGTCCTCCTGGTTTTTACTCACGCTTGCTATCTCAGCCGTGACCCTGCGTTTTCTAGAACGCTATCCCCGCTGGGTCGCCTGGGCCGTTGGTGTCGGCGGCATTATCTCATCCCGGGCATTTGTCTACATGGACCGCGCCGATATCCTGGATGGGCACCCATTTGCTGAACTCCCACTGCGCTTGGGCATCAGCTTGCCGGTCATCTTTTACCTACTGATCGGCCAAGAAATTCGCGCACGAATCATGCCCATGGTGACCGAACTGTCTGCCACCCGAGCCACCTCCATCGGCATCGTACTGATTGTCGCACCGCTGATTTTGGTCTCCCATTTCAGCATCCCCGCCCACTACATCCATGCCGGACTGTTCGGTTGGCCGGTCATCACGCCGGCCATCTCGATTATCGTCACGATTGGTTTCCTGATGGTCTTCGCCACCGGGGTCGACCGGGCCTTACACCGCTGGACGCTGGCGGCACGGCTCGTGGGGCGCTTGGCACGCACCGGATCCACTGTGGTACTGGGCCACGGGCTGATCGTGCTGTATTTGTACGCCCTGGGGGTCAGTGACAGCTCACTGACGGACCTGACCATACGGTTTAGTGTGACCCTCGTGGCCGCCTTCGGCATCGGGATGCTGGTAAACATAACCCCTGCGGCCCGATTGTTATCCGGGGTCCCCCAAGAACGTCCGGTGCGGATCACCATCGCGGCCTAACGGAGACGAACCCATGCCTACGCCACGCCCACCACGCAACGTCGGAATTGACCTGCTGCGGGTCTTTTCCATCGTGATGGTCGTGGTGGGCCATGCCGGGGCTTTTCCGCATCAAGAACTGCTCACCATCTGGCGTATGCCGCTGTTCTTCATGTTGTCGGGATTCTTCTTTACTCCCCAACGGACCTTTACCTCAGAGTTCATCCGGCGCTGGGACTCCCTAATTATTCCCTACCTCGCTTGGTCGGTGATCATTTCGGTGTGGTTGATCGCGGTGACCTGGGGTCAGGAAGACGTCATTATGGATCATCTAGAGTCCGGTTGGACAGGCGGACCCGAGCAATCAATCTTCTGGATGGCCGCTTGGTTTGTCACCACGCTGGCCGGGGCCACGATCCTACGACGGTTTCTAGAACGTTTCGGCACCGCAGTGGTGTGGAGTGTCGCCATTCTCGGGATGATCACGACCTACGTGTGCACTCAGCTGGTGAGTATCGGAGTGCTCGAGACGCATCTGCTAGTCGATACTCCGCTGCGCATAGGGCTGGCGTGGCCCGTGATGTTTTACTTATTAGTCGGAGAACTGCTGCGTAAGCTCTTAATGCCGCTCGTGCAGCATTTTTCCTCGCATCTGCTGGCGGTGGTTGGGCTCGTGGTGGTCATCGGCGCGCTGACGCTGACGACGGTCGCCGATGTGACCTCGCATTATATTCAGGCCGGAGATTTCGGGACACCGGTACTGACCCCGCTGATCGCCATCATCGTCACGGCCGGGTTCATTTTAGTATTTGCCACCTGGGTCAACGATGCCCTCGAAAAGTTTCCCTGGACGCGTGCGGGTGTCTCACGGTTGGTACGCACCGGCACCACCGTGGTGTTTTTCCACGGGCTCATGTTGATTTGGATGTACCAGAACGGCTATGGCTCTAACTCACTGGAAGATTTCTGGTTACGCATCGGGGTATCCCTGTCCACGGCGTTTGCTGCGGGATTGCTGATCAACATGACCCCGGCGGCTCGGTTATTATCCGGCGCGCCGCAGGAACCCAATATCTTTCGGACCCGGTAGTTGTCGCGCGAGTTTAGTTATCGCCAAAGATGTTGGCAATGAACTGCCCGGCCCATTCCAACAGCTCAGCATCGATCAGCTCTTTTCCGGTAACCGCTTGCGTCTTGGGTCGAGGCACCATGACGGCTTTCAGTGGCGCCCGGAACGTGGCCCCGGGATACATCCGTTTCAGCCGCATGGCCCGCGAATCCGGCAGTTCTTCAATGGGACCAAATTTGATGTTCTTGCCCATCAGCATGATTTCATAAATCCCATACTCGCGGGCGGTGTTTCGGAAGTTCGCCACGGCAACAAGATTTTGAGCGGCTTCGGGGAGCTCGCCATAGCGGTCGTTGAGTTCCTCGACGACCGCGTTGACCGCTTGGGCATCGGTTGCTTGTGCCAGGTTGCGGTAGGCTTCCAGCCGGAGCCGTTCACCCGGGACGTAGTCGTGTGGGAGATGCGCGTTGACGGGCAGCTCGACTTTGACTTCTTGAGGCGAGGTGTCCTCTTCGCCCTTAAAGTCAGCGACCGCTTCACCGACCATCCGAAGGTACAGGTCGAAGCCCACTCCGGCGATGTGTCCGGACTGTTCGCCACCCAGTAAGTTTCCGGCACCGCGAATTTCGAGGTCTTTTTGGGCCAGCTGCATACCCGAACCCAGTTCATTGTGAGTGGCCACAGCTTTGAGTCGTTCCATCGCGGTTTCGTTGAGCGGTTTGGCTGAGTCGTACAAGAAGTAGGCGTACGCCCTGTCCCGGCCGCGTCCGACACGACCACGCAACTGGTGTAACTGGGACAACCCGTAACGGTGCGCGTCTTCAATGATCAGCGTGTTGGCGTTGGCGATATCGAGCCCGGTTTCGATAATCGTGGTCGACACTAACACGTCGTATTCTTTTTCCCAGAAGTCCACCATGATCTGTTCCAGCGTGGACTCGGACATCCGCCCGTGTGCGATGGCGACGCGCGCTTCGGGTATGAGCTCTTGGATGCGGCCGGCGACCTTGTTGATACTGTTGACCCGATTGTGGACATAAAATACCTGACCTTCGCGCATCATTTCACGCCGGATGGCCGCAGTGATTTGTTTATCCGTGTACGGCCCCACGTAGGTGAGCACCGGGTGGCGTTGTTCTGGAGGGGTGGCCAGCGTGGAGGTCTCGCGGATGCCGGTCATCGACATTTCCAGCGTTCGCGGAATCGGGGTCGCCGTCATGGCCAGCACATCAACGTTGGTGCGCATGTGTTTGAGCTTTTCTTTGTGTTCAACACCAAACCGTTGTTCTTCATCGACGATAACCAGTCCAAGGTCTTTGAACTGAATTTCATCGGATAGCAACCGGTGGGTCCCAATCACCAGGTCGATGCTGCCATCGGCCAGACCCTCAACGGTCTCGCGTGATTCTTTGGCTTTTTGGAACCGCGATAGGGCTCGGACGGTCACGGGGAACCCGGCGAAGCGTTCCGTGAACGTCTCGGCGTGTTGTCGTGCCAACAGGGTGGTCGGCACCAGGAGAGCGACCTGTTTGCCATCTTGAATCGCTTTGAATGCTGCGCGCACCGCGACTTCGGTTTTCCCAAAGCCCACATCTCCGGCTACCAGCCGGTCCATAGGGACTTCGGCCTCCATGTCTTTTTTGACCTCGTCGACCGTGGTGAGCTGATCGGGAGTTTCGATGTGCGGGAATGCTTGTTCCAGTTCATCCTGCCACGGGCTATCCGGTGAGAAAGCGTGCCCGGAGGTCGCCATGCGCGCAGAATAGAGTTGGATGAGTTCTTTGGCGATCTCGCGGGTTGCTCTGCGGGCTTTGTTCTTCGTTTGGGCCCAGTCGGAACCACCCATTTTTGACAAGGTAGGGACATCGCCGCCCACATACTGACTGACTTGGTCCAGCTGGTCGGTTGGCACGAAAAGCCGGTCGCCGGCCCCACCGCGCTTGGACGGTGCAAATTCTAGGACGAGGTATTCGCGGTAGCCTTCTTCACCGGCTGTGGAGCGGGCACCGGCTACTTTACGACGTTGGAGTTCAATGAACTTGGCGATACCGTGTTGGTTGTGCACCACGAAGTCGCCTTCTTCCAAGGCCAGCGGGTCCACTGCGTTGCGGCGTTTGCGGGCCAGCGAGCGTTTCTCGCCGCGTTGAGTCCCGGCTGCTTGTCGGCCGAACAGGTCGTATTCGGTGACAATGGCTAACCGTTGGTCGTGCCAGGCAAAACCTGCTCCCAGCGACGCCACGGTAATTTGTATCTGGCCCGGTTTGAGTTCGGCGATGGTGTCGACAACCGTTGCGGCATGACCTTGTTCGCCGAAAAGTTCTGCCAGTCGTCGTGCCGGACCCGGACCGTGGGTGGCCACGACAATCGACCACTTATCCCGGATCCGGTTGGACACGTGGTTTTGCATGGCCGCCACATCGCCGGCGAATTGTGCCGGCGATTTGAAGCCAGATCGCAGTGCTGTGGCGTCAAACGTTTCGTCAGTGTCGAACGACGTGAATTGCCACCAGCCCTGGTCGTGTTCCAGGGCCACGGTCCGAGTGTCTCCCAGGGTCGCGAACCCCCCGGCTTCCTGTTGGTTTTCCACCGGAGCAGCCAGCCCTTCACCGGCGGCAGCCCAGGCGGCTTCGAGAAATTCTTCGTTGGTGGTCAGTAAATCGTGCACCCGGCCGCGGACTTTTTCAGGTTCTACGAGGATGGTCATCGAGCCTTTAGGTAGTACCTCGAGGAAGGACTCCATCTCGGTGACCAGCGGAGCCAGCGACTCCATACCTTCGACGGCCATCCCGTTGGACATAGGCTCAAGCATCTCCAACACGTTGGGCATCGAGACTTGCAAATCACGGGCCCTTTGCTGAACCTTCTCGGTTAACAGCAATTCACGACACGGTGGCGCGTACACGTTCGTCGGGGTCTCTGACCCATCATCGGAGGTATCCACGAGGGATCGCTGATCCGCGATGGAGAAATACCGAATCTCTTCTACCTCGTCGCCAAAAAACTCGATGCGATACGGGTGCGGTTCGGTGGGCGGAAACACATCGATAATCCCACCGCGAACAGCGAATTCACCGCGCCGAGAGACCATATCAACCCGGGTATAGGCGGCGTTGGCTAGATCTTCAATGACCTGGTCGAAGTTATAAAATTTGCCGGTTTGTAACAAGACCGGTTCCAGGTCGCCCAGACCTTTAACAATTGGCTGGACAATCGACCGCACCGGGGCCGTAACAACTTTCAACGGCGGTTGACCATCTCGACCGGGGTGCGCCAATTTACGCAGCACTGCCATACGCTCGCCCACGGTGTCGCTGCGCGGTGACAGACGCTCATGCGGCAGGGTTTCCCACGACGGGAAGTGCGCGACCGAGGAGGCATCCATCCAGGCGCTCAATCCTTGGGCCAAGTCTTCCGCTTCGCGGGCAGTGGCTGTTACCAAGAGGACTACCGGTGCCTCAAACGCTGAGGCGCACAGCGCCTGTGCCAGGCTGGCCGTCACAGCTTCCCGGGCGCCATCAGGCATTGAAAGCGACAGGTCCGCGGTACGGTCGGTACGCGTAATGGAGGTTCGCATTGCTGCGACGGCGGAATCGGATTCAATCTGAGCCAAAAGCCCTGAGAGCACAGCGTCTTCAGACAACATTAACTTCCAAAATCTTGGGGATATTCACAAGTGGCGCGCCTTCCAGCATAACTGTTTTATAAGCTGCATCGTCTACACTTACCTTCTATCCACTGTTAGCGAGCAGCAAAGAGGGAACCCATGGCTTTCAATGAATCCACGACGATTTCTCACCCACCGCAGCGTGTGTTTGAGGGACTGATTAGCCAAGATTTTCAGCAGCACGTTGCTGAAGAGTTCAACGCCAGTGTCGACACATTTACTGTTGTGCCACCGCAGCCTGCTGCCAGTGACACGGTGTCTGTGACCATCCACCGCAGTGTGAACGGCGAGCAAGTTGCTCAGCGACTGCCATCGGCGATACAGCGTTTCGTCAAAGGTCGCGTCAACATTGAGCAATCTGAGGCCTGGTCCGCTGCATCCGGAGATGGCGCTCGTGACGCCAACGTGACGATTAAGGTGCCGATGGCCAAAGCGACCGGTACGGCAACAATCAAGTTGTCTCCCACCGCTGATGGGTCCGGTACGACTGTGAATGTTTCGGGATCATTGAAGTCTTCTATTCCGTTGATGGGGTCGAAGATCGCTCAGATGGCTGAACCTCAAGTCGGAAAAATGCTGACCGAAATGAATAAGAAACTGGATGCTTGGTTGACGCAGCACTAACACATTTCCAAGCAGGTTTGCGGGATGGTCCTCGTCGGGTCATCCCGCCTTTCTATGTTCGTGTTCCTAGTGAAAACGATTTTGTGCGGTAGTGAGTCCATCTTGGACTAAGACTTCCACGGCATCTGCTGCTCGGTCGATGTGCAGTGGGAGCGTCTCGAGTTCGGGCGCCGAAAACGGGCGTAGGACATAATCTGCCGGAGCCATCCGTCCTGGAGGACGTCCGATTCCCGTCCTGACTCGCAAGTAGTCTTTGGTTCCCAAAGCTTGCGAGGTTGATTTGAGGCCGTTGTGTCCACCTTCGCCTCCGCCACGTTTGAGGCGAATAGTGTCAAAATCAATATCGAGTTCATCGTGAACCACGATGAGGTTCTCAGGGCCAATTTTGAAGAATTTTAGCAGTGCCGCAACGGGCTTGCCCGATAGGTTCATGTAGGTGGCTGGTTTAGCCAGCACGATTTTTGGGCCTCCGATGCCCAAGCGGAATTCTGCGACCGCAGCTCCTGCCTTGTGTGTGT
>CALBOC010000305.1 GCA_937896705.1 uncultured Micrococcaceae bacterium
GAGAAGACGAAGAGTGTGGAGATGCCACCGTCGGTGTCGATGTAGTGGTCGCGCTGGGTTGCACCGGCGCGGTAGGAGATCTCGTAGAGTTCTTCTTTCCGACCGTTCAGGTACTGGGCCAGTTCTTTGAGCTTTAGGGAGCGCTCGTGGATGGTCAGTTCACCTAATGATTTCTGACCAACGGTGCGGGCGTAGTCGACCATGCCGGCAATATCGATATCTTCGGAAGAAACACCGGTGATGAGCTCGCCGGTGTTTGCGTCAAAGACTTTCGCAACTTTTTCCGGGTTTTCGGGAGCCTGCCACTGTCCCTGAGCAAAAGAGGGCAGGATCGTATGTGCTGGTGCATTGATTGTCATGAGGTGAAAAACTCCTTCATTACAGTCTGAACGGTCGTTCAGTAATTGTGGCCAGTATAGCGCACATTACATTCACCGGCCAGCTCGTTTTGCGACGCGGGTCACGCCCGCTGTCAGCTACTTGTTTCGGCCATCCAGAAATGCTTGCATCCGATCGAACTTCGCTTCGGACTCGAACAGGATGGCCTGACCCAGGTCATCGACCCACGGGTGTGCTGCCGGTGGCATCTGGAAGACGCGCTTGGTGACCTGTACTGCTAACGGGTCTTGCTTGGCAATATTGTCGGCCAGTTCGTGAGCCGCGGCCATGAGATCTTCGGGTTCGTGGACCGAGTTCACGAGTTTGTGTTCGAGGGCTTCCTCGGCGTTGAGGATGCGCCCGGTGAGCAGCAGTTCCAGGGCGATGGGCTCGCCGGCGAGTTCTTTGATCCGCCACATCGCACCGGCCGCCGGCGAGATGCCCAGCCCGGTCTCGGGTTGACCCACGCGAACCTTGGTGGTGGCCACGCGGAAGTCGGCCGCCCAAGCGAGTTCGGCACCGCCGCCCAGTGCGAAGCCGTCAATGGCTGCAATAACCGGCATGGGGAGTGCTTTGATGCGGGCGAAGATTTTGGAGTTGACCCCGCGCAGCGCATCGGCTCTGCGGCGTTCGCGCAGCTGCGCTATATCGGCCCCGGAGGCAAAGATGCCGCGTTGACGAGACGGGTCTTTCGGGTGCGGGGTGGTGGTGCCGGTGATGATCAGGATCATCGGATGATCTTCCAGCCACTGGCACAGCGCGTGGAATTCATTGACCATGGTTTGGTCGATGGCGTTGAGTACTTTGGGTCGGTTCATGGCGGCGACGATGCGGTCTGGTCTGTCATCGTCCAGCTGCACATCGAGCGCTTCGAATTGTGCGGTGAGTTCGTGAAGTTCGTCCAGATGAGTGGTCATGATTCCCTTTCGTCGACGGTGGCGGCGTAAACATGCGATGGCGCTGGGTCCCACCCTGCGGTGGTGCCCAGCGCCATCATGCACATGATCGCGAGATGTAGTTTAGACCTTAGCCGGTGCAACTTCTCCGGTGGCGTCCGGTGTCTCGACGACATCAGACAGGTCGCGACCTTCTACGGATCGCGGGACCATGATGACCGCGATGAGCGAGACCGTCGCCAAAGCCGCGATGTAGACGCCGATCATCCAGGACTTGCCTGTGGCATTGAGAATCAATTCGGAAATCATCGGGGCAAACGCGCCGCCAATAATCGAGCCGAATGCGTAGCCGATTGAGACCCCGGAGTAGCGCACCGTGGCCGGGAACATTTCGGCGTACAGCGCCGACTGCGGACCATAGGAGGGGCCGAGGCCCACGGTGAGCAGGAAGATCGCCAGCGTGAACAACACCAGTGATGCGGTGTCGATGAGGAACCACATGGGAATGGCCCACACAATGATCCAGGAGTACCCGATGATGAACGTCTTGCGCTTACCGATCTTATCGCCGATCCAACCACCGAACATGGTGAAGACTAGCCAGCCGACACCGCCCACGATAGAAGCCACCAGGGTTGCGGAGCGTGGCATGCCCAACACGTTGGCGCCGTAGGATGCGAAGAATGCGATGACCAGGTACCCGGCGGCGTTATTGGCTGCGAAGATCAGGGCGGCCAGGAAGACGGGGCGCTTGTGGTTGCGCAGCAGTTCGCCCAGCGGGGCAGAGGATTCTTTGCGACGTTCTTGCATTTCGGTGAATACCGGTGACTCAGCAACGGCCCGGCGAATGAGGTAGCCGACCAGGATCAGTACGACCGAGGACAAGAACGGGATGCGCCAGCCCCAGGCGAGGAATTGCTCTTCGGTGAGGAAGCTGGTTAGCGCGAACATGAACAGCGTTGCCAGAATCATGCCCAGCGGCACGCCGATCTGCGGGAACGAACCAAAGAACGAGCGACGGTTCTTCGGAGCGTGTTCAACGGCCATTAGCGCCGCGCCGCCCCATTCCCCACCGGCGGAGAAGCCCTGCAGGATACGCATCAGGATCAACAGAATTGGAGCCGCGATACCGATGGACGCATAGGTTGGCAGCAGCCCGATGGCAGCGGTCGCAACACCCATGCCCATCAGGGTCAACACGAGCATCAGTTTGCGGCCGAATTTATCGCCGAGGTGTCCGGCGACGACCGCGCCGAGCGGTCTGAAGAGGAATGAGATACCCACTGAGGCCCACGAGACGATCTGGGCGAGGGCGGGACTGTCTTCAGAAAGTGGTTCAAAAAAGAGTGGCGCCAGCACGAACGCGGCGGCTTGGGCGTAAATGAAGAAGTCGTACCACTCGATGGTGGTCCCAACGAGCGTTCCAGCGAGGACGCGGCGCTCTTCGGAGCGCGAGCGCGTTGCATGAGCAGAGGTGGTCATAGTCTCCCCAGTGATCTGATGAATGGTGTGGCAGACCTTTCAGTGCTGTGGTGTTGGGCCGGGTGTGGCCCGGTGCGCAGATGTGGTTTAACTCACTGAACGATCGGTCTGAAAAGACATTATGGCACACTGTGAGGGCTGTCACAAGTCGAAGGGGAGATTTCTTTACTGTGTCGTGCACACGACAAACGGCCTGGTCACTCAGAGATCTGAGGAACCAGGCCGTGTGGGGTAAGAAGTTTTACTTGTCTGTGCGGTAGTGGTTCAGTTTGTCTTCATCAACTTCGGCGCCGACGCCGGGGAGATCGCGAACCGAGATTCGACCGTCGCGAATCTGGATCGGATCGGCCAGGAGATCGTCGGACATATCGAGGAAGTTCGACAGCTCGCCAGCCCGTACAGAGGACGCGCGGTGAGCGGCACCAAAGGTTACGGTCGCCATGGAGCCCACTTGGGTGTCGATCTGGTTGCCCATGGTCACATCGACGCCAAGGCCGGTGCACAACCCGAGGATTTCGGTGGCTTCGGTGAACCCGGAACGTGCGGTCTTAATGCAGATGGCGTTGGCGCCGCCCGAAAGCAGTTCACGGGAGACATCGCCTGCGGTGGGCACGGATTCATCGGCGACAATCGGGATCGGGGAGTGGTCTACCAGGCGGCGGCGGCTCATCGCTTCTTTGGCGTCACAGGGTTCTTCCAGCATTGTCAGACCAAGATCTGCGGTTTGGCGCAGAACTTCCATGGCTTCGTTTGCGCTCCAGCCGCGGTTGGCATCAAGGTAGATTTCCACGTCGTCGCCGAGTCCTTCGCGCAGTACGTGGCAGGCCTCGATGTCCAGGGACAGCGGGCGCCGACCGACCTTGAGCTTGAAGGTCGTGATGCCGTATTCCTGGCCAAATCGCTGTGCTTCTTCGAGTAGTTCTTGAGCGGGTTTGAAGCCGAGCATGTGGCTGACGCGCATGGAATCGGTGTAGCCACCCAGCAGCTTATGGACCGGGGTCTCCAAAGCCTTACCCACCAGGTCCCACAGGGCGATATCGAGGGCGCCTTTTGCGACCTGGTTATTGATCGTCCGATCCATCACCTCGCGCACCTTTTCGCGATCGAAGGGATCCATTCCGATGATCTCCGGGCCGAAGACGTCTTCGACGATCACTTTGATTGAAGTCTGCGTTTCCCCGTAGGTGTATGGGCGCGGCGGAGCGTCTGCTGTGCCCGTGATGCCAGCGTCGGTGTGGATCCGCACCAGGATGTGGTCGGCGGTGGTCACCTCGCCGGAGGCGAATTTGAGGGGATGCGTATAAGGAATCGCATAGGGAATCGCTTCAATAGCTGTGATCTTCATGGTCCCTCCAGGACTTCTTCTTGAGATTGTTGATCGAGGTTTTCTAAATTTTCGGCAGCTTCGCGAATCAGCTGAACAAATGAGGACAGCAACGCGCTGTCATTAACGGACTTCCAGGCGGTGGCCATACCCAGCGAAACGTCACCCGCCAGCGGGCGGATAACAATTGAGGAGTTCAGCGGGAGGGCTTGAGACCCCGGTAAGAAGCCAACGCCTAAGCCTGCGCCCACCAATGCAATCAGGGTTGAGGTTTCGGTGGCTTCTTGCACGATTCGCGGGCGGAAACCTGCCTGCCGCGCGAGTTCCGCGACCACGGAGAACACCGAGGAGCTTTGGGGGTAGCTGACGATATCTTCTTCGGCCAATTCGTCAATGGAGATCGGTCCGGCTTCTGCTGCCAGGTCGTGGTTGCGGTGTAAGGCAACCACGAGGCGTGAGGCTTGGATCTGGTCAAGTTCAAGCTCTGCTGAACGGACCGGTGGTCGCAAGACCGCAATGTCCAACCGGTTTTCTAACAGTGCCTCTTCCATTTGCGGGGTGAGCATCTCACCAGCAATCTGCAGCCGCACCAAGGGTAGGCGCTCGCGAGCGACGCGCACTACTTCTGGCATGAGGCGATAGGTGGCGGTCCCGGAGAATCCGAGGCGCAGCACACCGGCGGCGCCCCGGCCGACTTCGGCCACATCAATTTCCGTCGCCTCGACATCAGCCAGAATTTGGCGCGCACGTTCCATGAGCAGCGCTCCGGCTTCAGTGAGGTCCACGCGTCGGGTAGTGCGCTCGAATAACACGGTGCCAAGTTCAGCTTCTAGCTGTTTAATCTGATTCGATAGTGGCGGTTGGGCCATGTGCAACCGATCCGCGGCGCGCCCGAAATGCTTCTCTTCTGCGACTGCCAGGAAGTAGCGCAGGTGTCGTAATTCAACCATGGCTCCTCCTTACTGCTTAGCCGCATGCAACGACGCGATCATGGCTGGCGATGTCAATAGCGTAGAGGGCCCGTAAGGCACAAGTGAAAGACATTTTGACGCGATATTCATATCTCTAGGATATCAATACTGTTCATTGCCGTACTTTTACATCTTGATAAGAAGCTTTATAGTGAATCGAGTCATCGACCCCGGTGACCACGGACATGAAAACCTGCTGACTCATCAGGGTCACACTGCACCTACCGAAGTGTGGAGGATCGATGGCTACGGCCCCCGAATCAAAGCTTGCCACTGGCGACCACGCCAGTACTGAAGAAAAGGCCTCCCAGGATGCCCTAGATCGCGCAACCAAACGCAACTGGTGGCTCGTGGCGCTCGGCCCGGTTGCTGGACTGATTCTCGGTCTCATCCTGCCCGATACCTTGTCGTTTGAGGGCCGCGCCGTTGCTGGCATCGCGCTGTGGATGGCCATCTGGTGGATGACCGAAGCAGCACCCATTCCGGTTACCTCGTTGTTGCCGCTTGTCCTGTTCCCCTTATTCGGAATCGGGGAGCTTAGCGAAGTCGCGGCCCCCTACGCTAGCACCGTAATCTTCCTGGTCATGGGCGGGGTGGTCTTGGGCCTTGCCACGGAGAAATCCAACCTGCATCTGCGTGTGGCCTTGTGGACGATCAAGCTGGTCGGCACCAAGCCATCCCAAATCGTGTTGGGTCTGATGATCGCGTCGGCCTTCATTTCGGCGTGGGTATCAAATACCGCCACGGCCGTGATTATGGTGCCGATTGCCGTGTCTATTTTGAACCTCGTGCGGTCCATCGATCCCGAGGCAGCCGGCAAAAAATTCGCCGCATCATTGTTGCTGGGTGTGGCCTATGGTGTCACCATCGGTTCCACCGCCACCCTGATTGGACAACCCCCGATGGCCCTGATGAAGGGCTATCTGATGGATTCTCACGGCATCGATATGGCCTTTGGGACCTGGATGCTCATTGGTGTTCCGTGGGCCATCATCATGCTGACCATCGCGTGGGTTGTGTTGACCAAGATTGTCTACCGGCCAGAAATCGATGATCTGCCGGGCGGCAAGGAACTCATCGACCAGGAGCACGCCAAACTGGGCTCGATGACCACCCCGGAACGCCGCGTCGCATGGATCTTCGCCGGAGCGATCTTTTTCTGGATTGCCGTTCCGTTGCTCTCGCAGATCGGATGGGTCGCAGAAAACCTTGCCTTCTTAGGTAACATCAGCGATGCACAAGTCGCGATGGCTGCTGCGGTCGCATGCTTTATAGTCCCGGCCGACCGCCGCCGTGATGACGCCAGCGGGACGCCCCTGTTGCGCTGGTCGGCATCCAAAGAAATCCCCTGGGGCCTCTTGCTGCTCTTTGGGGGCGGGCTGTCACTGTCCGCGATGTTTACTCAGACCGGTTTCAGCGCGTGGGTCGGAGAACAAGTCTCGGGTATGAGCTCGATGGCTTCCTGGATCATTATCATTGCGGTCATCCTCGTCAGCCTGATCCTGACCGAGCTGACCTCGAATACCGCCACGGCAGCGGCATTCTTCCCGATCTTCGGAGCCGTGGCCCTGGGTGTGGGGATCGATCCGCTGTTTATGACGATTGCCGTGACGCTGGCCGTCTGCTCGGCGTACATGCTGCCCGTGGCGACGCCGTCGAATGCGGTGGCATTCGGTTCCGGAGAGATCACGATTAAGCAGATGACGCGTGCGGGCATTTGGCTCAACGTCATCTCCATTGGGGTCATCATGTTCATGCTCTACACTCTGGTCCCACTTGTCTTTGGCGTGAGCTTATAACCCGCTGACGCTGTACAACCCCACAACGAAAGGACAGGCATGCTATTTCTTGCCCGTATGGACGTGACCTTCCCGGAATCGATGGATGCAGCAACCAAAGCTGACTTCCAGGCACGTGAAAAAGAGTACTCCGGTAACCTGCAACGCCAAGGTGTCATGAAAGGCATCTGGCGGGTCGTGGGAGAGTACGCGAACTACTCGATCTTCGATGTGGACAGCCACGACGAGTTCCACGAGATCCTATCGGGGTTCCCGATGTTCCCGTACATGAACGTCAAGGTCAC
>CALBOC010000306.1 GCA_937896705.1 uncultured Micrococcaceae bacterium
ACCAGTTCCGCCCGTGCGGGTTGACGGCTTTGACTTCTTCAATCGAAACGGTTCCCAGAGTCGACAGGGTGAACGGAATACCAGCAGCACCTGCCGCTGCGGCACCGGCAATCTCACCTTCGGTGTGCATCATGCGGGCAAACCCGGTCGGAGCCGTCCCGAAGGGTAACGCACTGGGCCCGCCGAGAATCTCCACTGAGGTATCAATATTTGGGGTGGGTTTGAGGATCTCTGGGTGGAATTTAATGTCCTCGAACGCCTGTTTGGCGCGCTGGTATGAGATCTCGCCTTCAGCCGAGCCGTCCGTGTAATCAAATGGCGCTTTCGGCGTACGACGTTTTGCAATTTTGCGTAGGTCCTCGATGGTTAACGCCTTATCCAACCGACGCTTCACTGCGTTGAGTTCAGGCTTTTTGAACTGCAATAATTCGCGGAGTTGTTTGGGATTTGGCAGTTGGCGTTTGATCGACATACCTCGGCGCTCCTTCAATCGCGGACTACTGCTTAGCTTATGTTTAAACTCCGCCCACGCGAGCCAAGTGTCGACCATCACCCCTGCAATCGGCACCGAAACCACTACGCTAGGGCAAGCAGGATTTCACGACAGTATTCCCTCGAAAGGATTGCATGGCTGATAAACAACTCATCAACCCAGACGTGCCACTAGCACTTGGTGGCAACACGTTCGGCTGGACCTCTAGCGAAGAGGACACCTTCGCAGTGCTCGACGCATTTCTGGATGCCGGAGGCGCACATGTCGATACGGCAGATAGCTACTCACAATGGGCACCAGGCAATAGCGGCGGAGAATCCGAAACTATCCTCGGGAACTACTTTGCAGCACGCGGCAACCGAGACAAAGTCTTTCTAGCAACGAAGGTTGCCGGCTGGGAAGAACGGCCCGGGCTCACACCCGACAACGTGAACGAGGCTGTCGATGCCTCCCTGGCTCGGTTGCAGACTGACTACATTGACCTGTACTACGCCCACTACGACGACGAATCACAGTCCGCTCAGCAGCTGGCCCGTAC
>CALBOC010000307.1 GCA_937896705.1 uncultured Micrococcaceae bacterium
AGCAACGCTTCCATCCAGACCAAGGCACCGTAGCCGATGTGCTGTATCGGCACGCTGAACTGCTGGTCGATACCTTCGGCGGGAATGAAGACAAAGCCCTGCGCGACATCCGTAAACACGTGTCCTGGTATTTCAAGGGCTACCCGGTCGGCGGCGAGATGCGCCGGTCACTAACCGCAGTCGAGACTCTGGCCCAACTGCGGGAACTCCTAGACACGGTGGACCGCAACGTGCCATACCCCGGGGCCGATGCAGAAGGACCACGCGGCCGCGCAGGGGCACCCAAGAAACCGCACCTGCCAGAAGGCTGGCTCGAATCACAAGACATCACCGAGGCACACCGAGCCCAGATCCACGAAGCCGAACTGGACATCTCAGGAGGCTAAACCGTGACCAGTAGCGAAGCCGTGAACGGCCAGCACCCCCAGCCCCCACGAACTACGCAACAACCAAGTCTCTTCTGGCCTCAATACCGCCCACCCTATGCCGGTGAAGCAACCCAGACCCCCGGCTATCACGTGTGGGATATGGCTCGCTGGGTGCCTGAACCCGCCAAATCGACGTATCGTTCTGATTTTGAACGGGATCGCGCTCGCATTCTCCACTCGGCTGCGCTACGACGACTGGCAGCAAAAACCCAGGTCGTGTCCCCAGGGGATCACGATTTCATTCGCAATCGTCTCACGCACTCATTGGAAGTCGCTCAGGTCGGCCGAGAATTTGGCAGATCCTTAGGGTGCGATCCCGACGTGGTTGATGCTGCGTGTTTATCTCACGATTTGGGCCATCCGCCCTTTGGACACAATGGCGAAAAGGCACTCAATGAGGCCGCTGTACGAATTGGTGGATTTGAAGGCAACGCGCAAACGCTTCGCTTGCTGTCCCGTCTGGAACCCAAAAAATTCACAGACGCCGGCCAACCAGCAGGACTGAACCTCACCCGGGCCGCACTCGATGCTGCGACGAAATACCCGTGGCGCAAAGTTGATGCACCATTGAAAGCCAACGGGAAGCCCACCAGAAAATTCGGCGTCTACGATGACGATGTTGCAGTCTTTTCGTGGTTTCGGAAAGGCATCGCATCCGATCGCCTTTCGATGGAAGCCCAGGTCATGGATCTGGCGGATGATATCTCGTATTGTGTCCACGATGTCGAAGACGGCATCGTATCGGGCATGTTCCAGTTGGGCTGGTTGACCAACCCCGACCGTCGTCAACGTGCGATTGAAACCACCAGGGAGTGGTACCTCGCCGATACCGACCCAGAAGTGATCGACGAGGCACTGGCCCGGCTGGAGGCCACGCCCACGTGGGTATCAAACGCTGATGGGGCCCGACATGCCCACGCGGCGCTGAAGGATATGACATCTCAGCTTATCGGGCGATTTACCACTGCCGCATTCGAAGCGACCCGGGATACCTACGGCAATGATCCGCTCACGCGTCATACAGCCGATGTCATCGTCCCGGAAGACACGGCAATAGAGATCGCTACTCTCAAGGGTATTGCCGCGCATTTTGTGATGTCTTCGAAGCGTCGCCAACCCCTGTATGAGGCCCAGCGGGAGGTCTTATTCGAATTGGTCGAACTACTTACCGCTACCGAGGATCACTACCTGGAACCGATGTACGCACAAGATTGGCAAGATGCCTCTGACGACGCAGCCCGCAAGCGCGCTGTCATCGACCAGGTGGCGTCCTTGACCGATAACTCCGCCTTGCTATGGCACGGAAATCTAGTGCGTGGCCAGGCAGAACCGACCGAGCTGCCCGTGGGACTGCACGACTAGTTACACCACATTCGACAGCATTTCGGGCAAGGCGACAGCTGCTGTAGCGGGCAGATAAACATCTGCAGTCTTCGACAGTTCCGTGGCAGCAGGGTTGATTTCAATGACCTTAGCGCCGGCATCACGACCAAGAAATGGTAACGATGCCGCCGGCTGAACCAGCCCCGAGGAACCCACCACAACCACCACATCGGCTCCCTGCAGCGCGGCGATGGCTGCGCCAAAAGCGCCGTCGGGAAGCGTCTCACCAAACCACACCACCCCGGGGCGTAGAACGCCTGATTCACAGTGGTCACAGGCCACCGTGGGCAACATATCGTCGAGGCCGAAGTCCGGATCAGCTTGTACACCGGTCGAGGCCGGATCAAAGGTCGCGGGGGTACCACAGTCGAGACAACGATAGGCATGTAATGAACCGTGCAAGTGCAAGACATCCTGTGCTCCGCCGCGTTCATGCAGATCATCGACATTTTGGGTGGCCACCGTCAACGAGCCGTCCTGCGCAGTCAAGTGCTGCTGCCAAGCGCCGATCATGGTGTGACCAGCATTCGGGCTGACGCCTTGGACGAGCATCGCCCGCCACACGTACCAGGACCAGACTGTTGAGGGGTTGGCTCGGAAGGCCGCTTCGGTTGCCAACTCCTCGGGCGTAAAACGCTCCCACAGACCGGTCTGGGCATCACGGAACGTGGGCACGCCAGACTCCGCAGACATCCCCGCTCCGGACAGCACCACTACCGAACGAGCATCCTGCACCATTGACGCTGCGCGTTGCATATCAGACGTCATGAGTACAGCTCCGGAAGAATATCGCGGGCCGTGCCCTGAAGATATACATCTGCCTCCTGGGATAAGGGCGTCATATTCGGATTGACCTCGATGACCTTCGCTCCGGCAGCTGATGCCGCAACGGGCAGGGAAGCTGCTGGCTGGACAATATTTGATGTGCCCACCACCAGTGCCACATCGGCCGAACGGACCGCGTCCAAGGCAGCGTCCATCGCGCCTTGCGGTAACATCTCTCCAAACATCACGATATTGGGGCGGAGAAAGCCATGGTCACACCGGGTACAAGCCGGGGGCTCTTCTAGCGCCAATTGATCGAGGTCAGGGCGCGCCTGTAACTGTTCTTCGGTCGCTTTTTCTAATTCGTAGTCCGCGGGTGTATCGCATTCAAAACAGCGGAAAGTAAACGTTGTCCCGTGTAAATGAGCTAGCACTTTAGCATTGCCACGTTCGTGTAAATCATCAATATTCTGAGTGATGATATCCAGGGCACCTCCGCGGGCTTGCAACTGTTTCTGCCACCTGCCCAGAGCACTGTGTCCTTCGTGGGGTGCCACTGCCCGCATCACTCGAGCCTGGTGTAACAGCCACGACCAGACAAGGTCGGGTTGATTCGCCATCGCTTCTGGGGTGGCGAGTTGTTCGGGGCTGTATTTTTCCCACAGGCCGGTTTGGGCGTCACGAAAGGTGGGGACCCCCGATTCAGCTGACATGCCGGCCCCTGTCAGGACCGCCACTCGTTGAGCATTACCAAGTATCCCTTGAGCTTCGCGCATCGCGCCCTCTGACACTGTTCTCATATCCACCACTGTAGGTCAGCTTCGAAACTGAACACCAGTTCCGAAGCGGCAGCACGCGGTAGGACCGACAAGCAAGCGGCGCCTGCTGGATCCGTTTTGCGGAAACAGCAGGCGCCGGACTAATCAGCAAAGAACGATTTCAGACCGCGGCGTTATCGTGCAGCAACTTCAAAGTCGATTTCAGAGCCTTCAGCGGATTCAAGCTCAGCTTCCCAGCGGAGTTCGTTGCCCTCGTCGTCGAGTTCGATTTGTTCAAACGTGGCTTCTGGATGAGCATTGAACGATTCGTTCAATGCTGCGGTCACCGTGACAGTAGCCTGCTCGGCCTTGGCAATCTTGTCGTCATCGGT
>CALBOC010000308.1 GCA_937896705.1 uncultured Micrococcaceae bacterium
ATTAATGCATATTTAGAGACTGTGTGTGGCGGTATATACCACATGGGTGGGACACGATAAGGGTGTGTTATATATTTTGTGGATAACTCATGGGGGACGGAAAATTTTCCACATTTAGTCATGACACGGTTGCGTATTCTTCGTGCATGGCCTAATAGTCTGCTTTCAAAGGGTAGGCAGGAATGAAAGCTCGCGCTGACGGCCCTGCACCGTCATCACGAGAGTTAGATCAAGGTGATCCAACGACCGCCGCGACGTAACAACAACCGCTCAGCACCGGTGGTGGCCACCCGCGAAACAGCATCCTTCATCGCATTAGCGACAGAGCGCGCGTCGCCATCGTCGTCGAGATGGAACCGCACGACAATTTGCGGCACACCGGCAAGAATCTGAATGTCGGTGTGTTCGACGGTGGCGATGGATGACACGGCGGCCACGGCGGAATCCATGACGGCTTCGGGACCGTTGCCGGGGTGCACATCCCCGATGGGAAGGATCGCGCGGTAAGAAGGCATAGGTTTCATTGTAGTGAGCCACTAAGCCTCTGCGAGGAAACAGCAGCCCCATGCTGCTCGTCGGACACAATATGCACCCTGAAACTGTGACGTAGCCCAACCGGATCCGGCTTCGGGTCACTGTAGAGTGGTGGCCATGACAGTTCGCACTCCTGACCCGGATCCCGGATGGCTCACTGAAACTGAACTAGCAACGGCGCGCGAGCGGTTGCCGATGGTCTACGTCGAAGCACTTCCCGTACGGCTTGATGATTATGGCCGCGTCATAGAAGTGGGACTACTCTATCGGGCGGACGAATCGGGCCACTTCCGGTACTCTTTTGTGTCCGGGCGCGTGCGCTACATGAGCTCGATACGGGACACGTTGATGACCCACCTGGAAAAAGACTTGGGTCCGTTGGCGATGCCGCAGCTTCCGATTAGTCTGACTCCTTTTACCGTGGCCGAGTATTTCCCATATGCTTCCAGTTCCGGGCTGACCGATGACCGTCAACACGCCGTGGCACTGTGCTATGTTGTCCCGGTTCGTGGCGACACCCAACCACGCCAGGACGCGCTCCAGGTAGCCTGGGTTACCCCAGACGAGGCTTTGTCTCCCAAGATTCAGTCAGAATTTGAAGGCGGCCGCGGCAAGCTTGTGACCCAAGCGATGGCTTGGGCCAACTGGGGTCTCTAAGCTGGCACAGGAGGTAACAATGACAAGTATTGATATTGGCGCTGCAGAAGATTTTCCCATCGAAGAGGGCGTATTTATTGGCCACGAGGTGACCGGTGGCGAACCGATCGCGGTGTTTCGTACCGATGAGGGCATCTATGCGCTCAATGACCGCTGCACCCACGGCAACTATTCGCTGTCGGAAGGTTGGGTTGAAGATGGCGCCGTTGAGTGCCCCAAGCATGCCTCGGCGTTTTGTCTGGCCAACGGTAAAGTGCTGAACCTGCCGGCCACCGAGGACGCACCAACCCACAAGGTAGAGATCGTGGACGGGCGCGTATTGCTCACGCCCCAATTCGATGCCTAAGACCCTGATTATAGGCGGTTCGGTCGCCGGGTTCTCGGTCGCCGCCGGTCTGCGCGAGGCCGGGTACACCGGTGAGGTCACCATCATCGACCCGCACCACACCGCACTGGACCGGCCACCGCTATCGACCGAGTACCTCATTGACGACGATGTTGATCTGGCGTTAGCTCCACCCGAATGGTTCGCCGAACATGCGGTCACCTGGGTGCAAGATACCGCCGTGGAGCTCGGTCAAGGTTTCGTGAAAACCCGGGCCCAACGCTTTGAGGCCGACCACATTGTGATTGCCACCGGGGCCATGCCGAAGACACTGGAGCTGGACAAA
>CALBOC010000309.1 GCA_937896705.1 uncultured Micrococcaceae bacterium
TGCTAACTGTCCTGCGTTGTTACCCATCGGTCTCCAATGTTTAGCTGATCAATGGCTGTTGTAAGCAAAACACTACGCTGGCGGGTGTAGCCAAACAACAGTTCACCGACAATTCCAGCAGACTCGGTTGGGTCGCACAGCGAGCACTCAGCTTGGGGTCAGATATCCCCGCAAGTCATGCTCGTTAAATGCCAACATCCGCCGACACTGTGCAAATGTCAGCGGATGTTGTCCTCGAGTTTGTTAGGCAGTGGCTGCCGCGGCGGCCTTTGCTGCCGCTGGCAACGCGTCAGCGATCCTATTCATTGCCGCATCATCGTGGGCAGCAGAGACGAACCAAGCTTCAAATACCGAAGGTGCCAAGTACACTCCGCCGTCAAGCATCGCGTGGAAGAACGGACCGTATCGGTAGGCTTCTTGTGCCTGAGCGGTGGCGTAATCAACCACGGGAGTATCGGCGGTCCCGAAGGTGACCGAAAACAGCGAACCGGCATTTTGGATCGAGTGATTGACCCCTTCGACATCCAGTGCCTCGGTGACCATGGCTTGCAGCTGTGTCGAGCGCTGCGCGATGGTTGCATAGACTTCGTCGGTGGCGTTGGACAGGGTGGCGTATCCAGCTGCCATCGCAATGGGATTCCCGGACAACGTGCCAGCCTGATAGACCGGCCCCACTGGTGCTAGCAAGTCCATTACGGCTGCGGTTCCAGCCACCGAAGCAACCGGCAGTCCCCCACCGATGACTTTGCCAAAAGTAAATAAATCTGGTGTCCAGTCAGCGTCTTCCAGGCCCCAACCGCCCCGGGCGGTGGCGCGGAAACCGGTTAGGACTTCGTCCATGATAAAGACTGCCCCGTGCTGGGTGGTGATATCGCGCAGGAATTTATTGAACCCGGGTTTCGGTGGGACGACACCCATATTTGCCGGTGCCGACTCGGTGATGATGCCGGCGATTTGGTCGGGGTAGGTGTCGAATGCCTGCTTGACAGCTTCTTCGTCGTTGTAGGGCAGCACCAAGGTCTGGCTGGTGATAGCTTCTGGCACACCGGCCGAATCGGGCAGCGCGTGGGTTGCCAGGCCGGATCCGGCAGCGGCCAGTAGACCATCGGAGTGGCCGTGGTAGCAGCCGGCGAATTTGATGATGAGGTTTCGGCCGGTCGCACCGCGTGCCAACCGAATCGCGGTCATGGTCGCTTCGGTGCCGGTTGACACGAAGCGCACGCGTTCTACGGGCATGATCTTGGCGATCAGTTCGGCAAGTTTGGCTTCACCGGGGGTCGAGGTGCCAAATGAGAGTCCAGCGTCGACGGCTTGGTGCACGGCTTCGACGACGGCCGGGTGGTTATGGCCTAACAGCATTGGCCCCCAGGAGCCGACGAGATCGACGTAGGTTTTGTCTTCGACATCGGTCAGGTACGGTCCGGTGGCTTTGACCATGGCCGCGGGGGTGCCGCCGACGGAACCGAATCCACGGACCGGTGAGTTCACCCCGCCCGGGATGATCGCCCGAGCGGTATCAAAGGCTTGTTGGTTTGTAGTCATGCAAAACTCCTAGGCAAGTAGACGAGCAGCTTCGGTGGCGTAATAGGTCAGAATATTTTGCGCGCCCGCACGTCGGATCGCGGTCAGGGATTCCAGCATGGCCGGTTCGCGTTCAATCCACCCGTTGGCGGCGGCGGCTTCGATCATCGCGTATTCGCCGGATATTTGGTAGGCGGCCACCGGCACAGTGGACATCTCGGCCACATCCCGCAGAATGTCCAGGTACGACATGGCGGGTTTGACCATGACCATGTCGGCGCCTTCTTGAATGTCCAGCTCGGTTTCCAAGATAGCTTCGGTCCGGTTTGCCGAGTCCATTTGATAGGTTTTGCGGTCGCCAGTCAGGGCCGAGTCAACGGCTTCGCGGAAGGGACCGTAGAATGCTGAGGCGTATTTGGCCGAGTACGCCAAAATTGCGGTGTGCTGATAACCGGCTTCATCGAGAGCCTCACGGATAATGCCGACTTGGCCGTCCATCATGCCCGACGGCGACACCACATGGACCCCCGCTTCGGCTTGCGCGACGGCCATCCGGGCGTAGATCTCGTTGGTGGCGTCATTGTCGACGTTGCCGGCCTCATCCAACACCCCGCAGTGACCGTGGTCGGTGAATTCATCAAGACAAGTGTCGGCCATGACCACCATGTCGTCGCCAACTTCAGCCACGACTTCGCGGATGGCGACATTGAGGATGCCGTTGGGATCGACCCCGGCGGTGCCGCGTGCGTCGAGGGTTTCGGGCACGCCAAACAGCATGATGCCACCGACTCCGGCGGCGACCGCGTCGCGCGCAGCGGCTTTGAGGGACTCCATGCTGTGCTGTTGTACTCCGGGCATCGAGGAGATATCGATGGGTTGCTCGGCGCCTTCTTTGACGAAGACGGGCAGGATGAGATCGGCCGGAGCTAACCGGTTTTGGGCAACTAGCTTGCGCATGGGGCCCGATTGACGCAGGCGGCGCGGACGGTGAGTAAGCATGGTGTCCTTTCGATGTTAGAGACGAGTCAGAACCTCGGCGATGCCTGTTGCATCCGGTGAGGTTGCGGTGGCGGCGAGGTCCAGGGAATGTTCGACAGCGGCCCGTCGGGTGGGTTGTCCGATGGCAATCACCGCGCTGACTGGCACGGCACGTGCAGCCCAGCGGCGCGCTGCCGTCGGGGCGGTCAGCACAATGACATCGTCGGCGGTGAGATCGTTGGCGGTGAGCACCGGCTCTTGAGCGGGTAACAGAGCGCGGTCGGCCGCGGCGGGGTAATCGACGGTGTGGTAGGCGATCACGTGCGTGACGTCCCAGCCGCGTTGGGTCAGTCCGGTGTACATCGCATTCCCGGCGGCTGCCCCCTGCGGCAGTGCCAGGCTGCCGGGACCGCACGGAAATTGTTCGAGAATGCCGGCGGCCGAAGCATCAGCGGTGGGCATCCAGGGGGTGTTCATGGCACCGTGGTCGGCAAGGACTCGAGCGGTGCCGGGTCCGGTGACCGCGATGGTCGTGTGTGCTTCAGTCGCCGCGGGTTGCCATCCGCGGGCAGCAAGGGCTCGGATGGTGTTGGGGCTGGTGATCAGCAGGCGCTGCCACCGGCCCTGGTGCAGCCCTTTGACCAAGTCATCCAGTGGATGCAGATCGGTCGGGAGTTGGAAGTCGGTCAGCGGGAGAAAACCGATCTGATAGCCCAACCGCTCAAGACCGGCTTCAATGTGGCCGGCTTGAGCGGGTTGACGGGTCAGAATGATTCTCATCGCGTGCCGCGAGCGGGTCCCGGTGGGAGCAGATCTGCGCCGTCGTCGATCATCATCTGGGCTACTTCGACACCGAGGGCATACGCGGCATCCCGTGTTGCGGCGGTAATTTCCGCGTCGTCAAGGGTTGCCGATGCTTGGCGACGGATGGTCTTGGAACCGTCCATGGCTGCCACCACGGCATCCAAATACAAGGTGCCGTTGGTATACCGGGCCAGCGCGCCGATCGGTGACGCACACCCCGCTTCGAGCGTGGCCAACAAAGCACGCTCGGCGGTTGCTTCCAAACGGGCGCCGATATCCTCGTGATGGGTCAGCGCGGTAGCCAATGGCACATCGAGGGTCCTGGTGGCGGAGACTTCAATGGCAAGCGAGCCTTGTCCGGGGGCCGGCAACATGATGTCGGGGTCGATGCGCTCGGTGATCGCCCAGTCCAGGCCGAGTCGATCAATGCCAGCACACGCCAGCACGACGGCGTGCAAGTCACCTTTGGGTGAGCCAGCGGCTGCCGGGGCGTTGTCGTGGTGGTGTTCGTAGCCGGCGACTCGTGCCAGCCGGGTCTGCACGTTGCCGCGAATGTCGACCATTTCCAGATCGGGACGATACGCCAGCAACTGGGCGACTCGACGCGGCGAACCGGTGCCGATCTTGGCGCCCTGGGGCAAGGTTTCCAGGGTCATGCCATCGGCAGCGCACAGGGCATCTCGGACGTCAGCGCGTGTCGGAATGGCCGCGATATGCAACTCGGCGGGTTGTTTTGCCGGCAAGTCTTTCAGGGAGTGGACCGCCATGTCGACCTCACCGTCAATGACCGCCTGGCGCAGGGCGGTGGCGAATACGCCGGTGCCACCCAAATTCGCCAGCGAGCCGGTCGTCACATCACCTTTAGTTTTGATGATGACCTGTTCAAAGGCGATGTGTTCGTCGCTCATCGCATCGGCCACCCACTGCGTTTGTGTGGTGGCCAATGCCGATCCGCGGGTTCCAATACGGTAGGCCATTAGGCCAGCACCTCTGCAACTTCATCGACTTCAACGTAACGGCCGGTATAGAACGGCACTTCTTCGCGCACATAGTGGCGGGTCTCATTATTGCGCAGCGAGCGCATCATGTCGACCAACAGGTCCAGACGTGGGGATTCTAGGCCGAGCAACCATTCCCAGTCATTGAGGCCAAAGGCCGAGACCGTATTGGCCCAGACGTCGGGGAATTCTTGGCCCAGCTGGCCGTGGTCGCGGAGCATGCGAGCACGCTCTTTTGGATCCAGCGTGTACCAGTCATAGGACCGAACAAATGGGTAAAAGCACAGCCATTTGCGAGGTTTACGACCTTCGGTGAAAGCCGGGACGTGTTCTGGGTTGAACTCCGCCATCCGGTCGGCACCCATCGCGGTGAAGACCATCGAGGTACCCGACAGCAGCCCGGAGCGGCGCACCTGACGAATCGCATCTTGCAGCGCTTCTGGGGATTTGGACCACATCCAGACCATGATGTCGGCTTCGGCGCGCATCCCGGAGACATCGTAGAGTCCACGGACCGTAACACCCTGATCAGCCAGGCGCTCGATCAGCGTGTTGAATTCGGAGTTGTCGGTCGCCGCTTCCGCATCGGATTTCAGGGGGGCATCGTCTTTGCGGGCAAACACGGTGTAGGTGGTGAACCAGCTGGTTGCTGACTCTTCACCTTGAACGACGTTGGTTGTTTCAGTCACGTAGGCTCCTCGTGCTCGAAATGTTTCTACAGGCTGTAGAACTTACTGTAGTGGATAAAGATCGGTTGCGTGCTTGGTGATGGCGGCAAGGCCGGTGCCCGCAATCCACGCTCCGGTGAGGTGCAGCCAGTCGGTGGTCGCAGCTGCTTGGGTCATGGCCTTGAGACGTTGTGCGTTCTCGGGGGTGGTTAACGGCATCGCGTCGCGCCACCGGATGACCCGCTGGGCTACGACGGTTTCGGAAAGCTGGGCTGCCTCGAGATCAAACATCGCCGCGGCATCGCGCAGCGCCAGATCGAACAGCTGGGCGTCCTCGGTGTCATACCCGGGAGCTGAGCCGTCGGCCGGGTCGGTGATCCGGCCGTAACTGAGACGCAACACATGCCGGTGGGCAGCTTGCGCGCTGGCGGCCTGTCTGGCCCAGTCCCATTTGGCGGTGACGTGGGTCGCGGCTTTTGCGGCCACGGTCGTAGCGGCTGGCGACACCAACATGCCGGTGCCCCGGGGATGATCATCGAACTCAGGTTCATCGACCACCAGCGCGACCAGGGCCACGCCGGCGCCGAGCTCAGGGCGGTCGGTCACTTGGACCACCGGCGCCATGAGGTCGAAAGCGCTGGGTCCGTTGACCGCTAGGACGATGTGGTCTGCGGGAATGCGCTCGCCAGCCGCGGTGCGCACCGTCGGGCCATCGGCTGCCAGTTCGGTGACTTCGGTGTTGAAGCGCACTTGGGCGTGGTCTTGGAGGTAGTCAACCAGGGCGGTCACTAGCCGGTGCATCCCACCGGTCAGCGTTTTCACGGCCGCCCCGGGTGGGGCTGCGGCACGGCGCTCGGCGATAGCCAGGGCCACGGAATCGTGTTCGATGGCGGCATCAATCAAGCCCGGAGCGATCGTTTCGATGTCAACATCGTAGGGGTCGGCCGAGTGCACGCCGGCCACCACGGGCGCCACCAACCGGTTTAACACTGCGTTACCAAACCGGTCAACGACCAGTTCTCCCACCGTGATGGGCTCGCCCGCGGCGCGCCGCACGGCCCAGTTATGCATGGGCATGGCCAGCTCTTGGGCGGCACGAATTGCCCCGGCTGGTCCGAGAGCTTGGATCACTTCTGGAGCGCTGGGCTGGCCGGGGATCCCCCACAGCCCGACCTTGGGCGCCGGCACGGCCCCGACTTCGGGCAGGTACAACCACGATCCGGCAGGATCCGGAGACACCACATCCTCCCCGAGGCCCAGGTCTGCCATGAGCTCGTCAATCAACTGCGAGCGTGCCGCATACGCTTCGGCACCGGCATCGACGGTTAATGGCCCTTCTGGCAGCTCAAAAGTGAGCGGCTGGATAGCCCCGCCAGCGGTGGGAGCGGCTTCAAGCACGGTCACGCTATGACCAGCTTGCACCGCGGTATATGCTGCAACGAGCCCGGCGTATCCTGCGCCGATAACGACGATGTGTGCCATTTAGTAATCGATGGAGTGGATCAGTTCCACCACGCGGGTCAACACGGTTGGATCCGTGGTGGGAGGCACGCCGTGACCGAGGTTCAGCACGTGTCCGGGAGCTTCGGCGCCTTGGGCGACGACATCGCGCACATGGGCTTCTAGGACATCCCAGTCTGCGCTGAGCAGCGCTGGATCGATATTGCCTTGCAACGGGACGTTGGTGCGGCCATCGGGTCCGGGGGTGTTGCCCAACCGGCGGTTTGCTTCGTCAAGTCGTAGTCGGTAGTCGACGCCGACAACAGAAGCACCAGCATCACGCATGAGGTCTAGAATTTCGGCGGTCCCGGTCCCGAAGTGCACCAGCGGAATGCCGTCTTCGCCCGTGAGGTCTGCGATTTGGCTGATCGCTTGCTCGGAGTAGGGCATAACTTTCTGCTGGTAATTGGTGCGCGACAATGAACCGGCCCAGGAGTCGAATAGCTGAGCTGCTGATGCACCGGCCATGACTTGGGCACGCAGGAATCTGCCGGAGGCTTCGGCCGTCCATGCCATTAGTCGATCCCACGCTTCTGGATCGTTATGCATCATCGTGCGGGGGCCCAGGTGGTCCCGTGAGGGGCGACCTTCGACCATGTATGCCGCAACCGTGTACGGTGCTCCGGCGAAACCAATGAGCGGGCGTGCACCCAATTCGGCCACGGTGAGTTTGACCGCTTCGGTAATCGGCTCAAACATGTCATCGGTGAGCTCTGGTAGTTTGTCGATGTCTTCGGCGGTGCGAATCGGGTCATCCAGCACCGGCCCAACGCCGGGTTGAATCTCTACCCCAATGCCAGCAAGTTTGAGTGGGATGACAATGTCAGAGAAGAAAATGGCAGCATCAACGTCGTGGCGACGCACCGGCTGCAGGGTGATTTCGGAGGCCATGTCTGGAATCAGGCAGGATTCCAGCATGGTCGTACCCTCGCGCAGCTTGCGATATTCGGGCAAAGAACGTCCGGCTTGGCGCATGAACCAGACTGGTCGACGATGACCCTTCTGGCCGCGATACCCTTGGATGAGCGCGGAATTTGCGGTGGAACGCGCGGCATCGTCGGTCAACAGTGGATGGTCAGTCGGCAGCGCCGGTGTCTGAGAAAACGCTTGGGTCATGACAGTTCATTATTCCAGGAACCACCGGGCGATTTCTGCACGTGTCCTTCGACCGCCCTAGATCACCCCAACAGCGAAACGCGGGCGCCCATTTTGATACGACCAGCAAATTTCGTACGATGGGAGGCATTGTGGTGATGTTTTCTTTAGTCGCGGCGCATACCTGGTTGGACCTCGAGACGGTGGCGCAGTTAGCAAGCGGCGCTTCAGAGGTGTCCGATACGGTCTGTCCTGACGCAATTTCCGGTGTGGTGACCCTCTCGACGTGTAACCGCGTCGAGGTGTACGCCGACGCCGGTTCCAAAGACGTCGAAGAGGCCGCCGACGAGATTTTACACACCATTGCTGAGTCCACCGGTCTGCCTTACGACGAGGTCTCTTCAGCGTTCCGCTTATATCGCAATGACGCTGCCGTTCGGCATCTTTTTGAAGTTGGTTCCGGACTGAAATCTGCGGTCGTTGGCGAACGCGAGATCGCCGGCCAGGTCCGGCGCGCGCTAGCCGAGGCTCGTGAAGCCGGCCATGCGACTGGCTCACTGACAAAACTTTTTGAAACCGCTAGCCGTACCGCCAAAGACATCGGCGCACAGACGGCCCTGGGATCCACGGGCCGCTCCATTGTGTCTGTCGCCTTGGATCTCGCAACCGAACTGCGCGCCGGGACCTCGGTCGTGGGCGCACGACGGTTCTGGGAAGATGCCAACATTTTATTAGTCGGCACCGGCGCGTATGCGGGCACCACGCTGGCACAGCTCGAGGCTCGCGGAGCCAAAAATGTGGCCGTGCATTCTTCGTCGGGGCGCGCTGAACAATTCGTGGCAGATCGCGGCGGTTGGGCCATGGCGCTTGGTGGCGCCGAAGTCGAAGGCGCATTTGCTGAGGCAGATGTGCTCATCGGGGTCTCCGGTGGTGAACGCACCGTGAGTGCTCAACAACTTCACCAGCTCCGCGAAGGGGCAACCCACCGCCTCACCGTGTTGGATTTAGCTCTCACTCACGATTTCGATCCGGCCATCGGCGACCTGCCGGCCGTCGATTTGATTACGCTTGAGTCAGTAAAGATGGCCGCCCCGTCAGAACAGCAAGCCGCCATTACCCAGGCGCAACAGCTGGTTGATCGCGCAGTCGATGACTACCTGCACGACAAGCGCGAACGCACTGCTTCTGATGCCATCGTGACGCTGCGCGGCCACACTATGGCCGTCCTGGAAGAAGAAATGGCCCGCGTCCGGGATCGTCACGGATGCACTGCGGCAGCCGAAGAAGTTCAACTGGCGATGCGTCGCATGGTGCGTCAGATGCTCCATGAGCCGACCGTCCGAGCACGGCAAGCCGCCGCCAACGGCACGCTCGACGAGTATGAAGCCGCATTAGAAACTGTTTTTGGTCTCGAGGTCGCCGAGACCGTCAAGCAGCGTCATCACAACAACGGCGTGCAGCCTCACGAGCTGAACGAGGTCCCGGCACAACAGCGCACAGCGTAGTCTTTTGTAGGTGTCGCCCCGGTGACCTCTGTGCACGACTCATCCGAAACGGAAAACTAACATGTCGAAGACCACCACGTCACCCACCCGCCTCCCACGCGATCAACGCCGCGCACAGCTCATTGACGTCGCGATGGATGTTTTTGCCGACACCGGCTACGCCCAAACCACCATGGATGAGATCGCCCAGCGTGCCGCTGTATCAAAACCTGTACTGTATCAGCACTTCAAAAATAAACGGGATCTATTCTTCACACTGATCGACTGCCAGTTCGACACCCTCCGTGACCGGGTGATTGAACGGATGCAGTCCGTAGACCCCAGGTCCAAAACCGCAGACGAAGAAACCGCCTATCAAGCGGTGCGTGGGGTATATGACTTCGTGGCCGAGCCGCGCGGACTGTATCGACTGATCCTCGACACCTCGATGGATGAGCCCGAAGAACTCGATGCGCGCAAGGAACGGTTCGTCACTCAGATGGTCGAGGCCGTCTCGCCGTACATCTTGGATAACTCGATCCTGGATCCGGCAAGCTCCAAGTTTATAACCCGCGGCATCGCCTCGGTGGTGATGTTTCTAGCCACCCGCTGGGCCGAAGAACACGTGCCCGACAGCGAAAGTGCCGAACCCATTTCCCTCGAAACAGCGGTAGAGCACACGGTACGTTTCGTTGCATACGGAGCCATCGGCTTCGATTTGTCCAATAATCCTTCAGCGTAGAGATGATCCGGGGAAACCCCCGGTGCCAAAACTGATCTAAGCTGAAAGGTGGAATATAACTCTCCACCGTCAACTTTCCTAGGAGGACCCTAACCGTGGAAATTCACATCGGTATCCAAAACGTCAGCCGCGAGATTGTCTTTGAAACAGACCTGTCCAAAGACGATGTCTTAGAACGCGTCCGCGCGGCCGTCAAAGACAACACACCCCTGGAACTCGTCGACAATAAAGACGGCACCATCGTCGTACCAGCCGGTGTTTTGGGGTACGTCGAAATCACCGACACCACCTCGCGCCGAGTCGGTTTCATCGCCGGCTAAC
>CALBOC010000310.1 GCA_937896705.1 uncultured Micrococcaceae bacterium
TTAACCCACGTCCGGGCCCACCAACTTAGTGTAGTAGTGGGCCCGGACGGTGTCATTAGTCAGTCGTCAACCGGTTATTTACCAGTTTTCTAATCCTTCATAGAGGGGGAAGTCATCAGCGAGTTTTTCAGTCCGAGCTCGCAGTGCCTCAACGTTTGGATTTGGCTTCAACGCCTGGGCGATTACGTCGGCGACTTCGGTGAACTCTTCGGCGCCGAAGCCACGGGTGGCCAACGCTGGAGTTCCGATGCGCAAACCGGAGGTGGTCATCGGTGGGCGCGGATCCCATGGCACCGAGTTCCGGTTGACCGTGATTCCGACTTCGTCCAGGATGTTTTCGCCTTGTTTGCCGTCGAGTTCTGAGTTGCGCAGATCGACCAGCACCAGGTGCACATCGGTGCCACCGGTCAGCACCGAAACACCGTGATCAGCCACGTCTTTTGCGGTCAGTCGCTCGGCCAGAATCTTGGCGCCTTCCAGTGTGCGCTGTTGACGCTGTTTGAAGTCATCCGACGCAGCTAGTTTGAACGCAACGGCCTTACCTGCGATCGCATGCATCAGCGGACCACCTTGTTGGCCCGGGAAGACGCGTGAGTTGATTTTCTTGCCGTATTGCTCCTTGGCCAGAATGAAACCGGAGCGCGGACCGGCCAGGGTTTTGTGCACCGTAGAGGACACCACATCGGCGTGTGGGACCGGGTTGGGGTGCAGACCTGCCGCAACCAAGCCGGCGAAGTGTGCCATATCGACCCACAGCTTGGCACCAGCCTCTTGGGCGATCGAAGCAAAGGCTTCGAAGTCCAGTTGCCGCGGGTATGCTGACCAACCGGCCACGATCACCTGGGGGCGTTCGGCCAGGGCTTGTTCCCGGACTTTGTCCATGTCGATCCGGAAGGTTTCGCGGTCGACTTCATAGGCGACAATGTTGTGGCGACGGCCCGAGAAGTTCAGTGGCATCCCGTGGGTCAGGTGACCGCCATGGTCCAAAGACAGTCCCATGAGGGTGTCCCCGGGTTCCATGAGCGCTTCCATGACGGCCACGTTGGCTTGGGCGCCGGCGTGTGGCTGTACGTTGGCGTATTCGCCCCCAAAGAGTGCTTTGGCACGTTCAATGGCGAGATTCTCGGCGACATCGACGTGTTCGCATCCACCATAGTAGCGACGACCCGGGTACCCTTCGGCGTATTTATTGGTTAACACCGACCCTTGGGTTTCAAGGATTGCCCGGGGAACGAAGTTCTCTGAGGCGATCATTTCCAAGCTGTTGCGCTGACGGCCTAGTTCAAGCCCCAGCACCTGGGCAATTTCTGGGTCAACTTCTGCCAACGGGGCATTGTTGACGTTTGCTATTTCAGACATCGCACTCCTGGTGAAAAAATTCTCTACGACCTCATACATCATAGTGGGTCCCTACACCGGCGACGTGCAGTTGTTGCAAAGCACTTCGTTAAGAGCCCCAGAACCTAACACGCAAGAGCAAGCAGTGGAACTTAGGCCGCGGTGAGATGCTTGTCGGCACGTTTCAGCGCATTATATGTTGTTTCAAATGCCTCGCAGACGTCGTTGGGGATCGCGTAGTTGTCGGTCACCGAGCGCAGTTCCCGAAACAACGTCAATGCCACAGCCGTATTATCTAGGTTCTGTAACTCTTCGATGATCTGACGGACCCGGGTGAGCTCTGGATGATGCGCACCATGGACGTGTTCCACGATGGGTGCTAGGTGGGCTGCTCTTTCTAGGTGTCGGTTCGTCATATTAAACGATCTCCTTCGTTTGAGGTTGTGGGCTCAGAATAGGACGATTCCGTGGCGGTGGCCTTGACGTTAGTCAAGCTCGCGCATAGCGCTCGCCGCCGGCGAGCGCTCAACGCCCTGCGACACAAGCCAACGGTTCAACTATCCTGCCTGTATGAGCTCCGCTACTGCTTCCTTCGCTATCGACGCCGCGACACATTTCAACATCATTGTGATCGGGGCCGGTCAAGCCGGGCTGTCCGCTGCCGGGACGCTGCATCGGCGCGGTCTGGTCCCTGGAAAAGACTTTGCGGTGCTGGATGGTAACGCAGGACCCGGCGGAGCGTGGCGACACCGGTGGGATGCTCTCACCCTGGGCCGCGCCCACGGCGTGCACGATCTGCCGGGCTTTCCGTTAGAACATCCTGATACCTGGCGCCCGGCTTCCGAGGTCGTCGCGGAATACTATGGCGCCTACGAGGACCACCTAGGACTCGAGGTGATACGTCCGGCCAAAGTCCGGGCCGTGACGCAGTTCCACGACGGGTTGTTCTACATCTGCACCGAGGCCGGCGACTTTACAGCCGCTGCGGTGATCAATGCCACGGGCACCTGGGAGACCCCCAATATCCCGCATTATCCCGGGTTGGAGCACTTTAAGGGCAAACAATGGCACACTAAATCATTTCGCGCTGTCGAAGACTTCCGGGAGCAGCGCGTCCTGGTCGTTGGCGGTGGCGCATCCGCGACCCAGTTTCTGATGACGCTCGAAGAGGTCACCGACCACTCGGTGTGGGTGTCACGGTCGCTGCCACGCTGGAACGCCGAACCCTTTGACCCGGGTTGGGGCCGGGCCGTCGAACAGCGCGTCACCACACAAGTCACCGCAGGCTATGCTCCGCGCTCGGTGGTCTCCAACACCGGCCTGCCACTGGATCGGCAGACGCTGGCCCATATCGACCGCGGCACGCTGGTATTTCGCGGCTTCATCGACTCCTTTGGTGAGCACGAGGTCACGATCAATGGTCCCGGCCCCGATGGTGCCACGGTGAACTCCCAAGGCACAGCGGTCGATGACTTACTGCGGGCAGGAGATCCGGCGGTGGCAAACCTGCATGACAATGCGGAAGTATTACCCGGGCACGGGACCGACATCGACCATCAGTGGGTCACCCCGATCGATTCGATCCTGTGGGCCACTGGTTTTCAACACAGTCTGGGTCACCTCGATCCGCTGGATATTCGCACCGACCACGGCGGAGTGAAAGTCGAGCCCGACGGTGTCACCGTCCCGGCTCAACCAGGGCTGTTCTTAGTTGGATATGGTGCCTCGGCCTCAACGATCGGGGCCACCCGAGCGGGACGTAAAGCGGCTGTTGCCACGATCGACTACACCTCATGAGCTGCGACGATGCCCCTGCAACGAGGATCACAGTGCTCGATTTTTATGAATCATTCAAAAGTGGCATAATG
>CALBOC010000311.1 GCA_937896705.1 uncultured Micrococcaceae bacterium
TCACGCGGGTCTGGTCCTGACGGTGACCCTGGCGCTTCTTGTAACCGGTCTTGTTCTTGTACTTCTGGATGACAATTTTCTTGCCACGGGTGTGCTCGAGCACCTCAGCGGAAACTTTGACGTTTTCCAGATCTTTTTTATCTGAGGTAACCTTGTCGCCATCAACCAGCATCAGGGCTGGCAGCTCAATGGAGCTCCCGACGTCTGCTGCTTGGCGATCGAGGACTACCAAGTCTCCTTCGGAGACTTTTTCCTGGCGTCCGCCAGCGCGTACTATCGCGTATGCCATGTGGACTCACTTCTCTCGACGTTAATCAAAAATTTAACAGCTGTTTAAACACCTGAGGGTCTTGGCTCACGAGACAAGTTGCCGATATGGGACACCATCTGCCAGGTTTCACAGCACCAAACAGGTAGTCTATCGGTTTTTGCCTCGTGATCCAAATTGGTCACTCCCGCGGGGCTCCGGGCGAGGAGATCTCCTCGGCAGAAACTCCGACACCCAAAATGGCCGACGACTTGATCGGCTTCTCTTGAGCAGTGGTCTGATCTTCGACACTGGCGGCAAAGGTTTTGCCTTGTTGTGCCGTCTGACCAGAGGCCTGCCGGATGTGCGTTGCACCGGTCGGTGAGCTGGCTGCGCGCCGACGCTTTGGTGCAGGCTTTTCTGCCGGGGCTTGGGCCGCAGCAGGCTGCTGGGCTTTCTTTTGTTCATCAGCCGCAGGCTGCTGAACAGTTTTGGCTTCGGGCTCTGCGTTGTGCTCTTGAGTAGGTGCGCTGCGCTGTTGTGGCGCTACCGCACGGCGACGCTTGCGTCCCGACTGTGACTGACGCTCGCTCGGATCGCTCGCTTCAGGTTGTTCTTGTTGCTGTGCCTTGGCCTCTTGTTGGGTCGCGTCTTTGGCGTCACCACGTCCGCGGTCGCTTCTGCGACGACGACGCGAGTTCCCATTCTTGTGTCCGGACTGCTTCTGATTGCCCGACTGGCTCTGCTGATCAGCTTGTTGCTGATCGGCAGCGTCTTGGTCCTCACTGCCATCCAGGGTCGCTGCTGCAATGGAAGCCATCGCGCTGCGGGTCTTTTCGGCTTTTTCATCCGGCTGCTGCTCAGCTGAGGTGTCCTGATCTTGCTGCTGATCAGTGGTTTGCCGACGGCGACTGCGACGTGTCCCCGCATCGCCGCCACGACGGCGCTGCGCTGCGGTCTCATACGGTTTGCCACGTTCGATGGGCTCATCGTGGACAACTATGCCGCGCCCTGCACAGTGTTCACAGGTGTGGGAGAAGACTTCGACCAGACCGGTTCCCATGCGTTTGCGGGTCATCTGGACCAAGCCCAAGGAGGTGACTTCGGCCACCTGGTGGCGTGAGCGATCTCGGCCGAGGCATTCGACTAGTCGACGCACGACAAGATCCCGGTTGGACTCCAGGACCATGTCAATGAAGTCGATGACGATAATGCCGCCGATGTCGCGCAGTCGCAGCTGACGAACAATTTCTTCGGCTGCTTCCAAGTTGTTCTTGGTGACGGTCTCTTCGAGGTTGCCCCCGGAGCCGGTGAATTTTCCGGTGTTGACGTCCACCACGGTCATCGCTTCGGTGCGGTCAAAGACTAACGAACCACCCGATGGGAGGTTGACCTTTCGGTCCAGGGCTTTATGGAGCTGTTCGTCGATCCGGTAGTGGCTAAACAGGTCTGCACCGTTGAAGGCTTTCGGATCCCACTGCTCGAGGCGATCGACCAGATCCGGGGCCACGTAGGTGACGTAGGCCTGGATTTTGTCCCAGACTTCTTCGCCTTCGACCAGCATCTTGGTGAAATCTTCGTTGAAGACGTCGCGGACGACCTTGATGGTTAGATCGGGTTCGGAGTGTAAGAGCTCGGGCGCCAAGACCTTATTGGACTTGGAGTGTTTTTCGATCTCTTCCCATTGGTTCCGCAACCGGTTGATGTCATTGAGCAATTCTTCTTCTGAGATACCTTCGGCTGCGGTACGCACAATGACGCCCGTCTTATCTGGTAGGTGCTCTTTGAGAATGGCTTTGAGGCGGTTGCGTTCAGTATCGGGTAGTTTCCGGGAGATACCGGTCATCGAACCGTTGGGCACATACACCAGGTATCGCCCGGGCAGTGAGATCTGTGCCGTCAGACGGGCACCCTTATGACCCACGGGGTCCTTGGTGACCTGTACTAAGACGGAGTCACCGGATTTCAGGGCGTTTTCAATTTTCTTAGCTTTGCCATCGAGCTGGGCGGTATCCCAGTTGACCTCACCGGCATACAGCACAGCGTTGCGGCCGCGACCGATGTCAACGAAGGCCGCTTCCATAGAAGGCAGAACGTTTTGGACTTTACCCAAGTACACGTTGCCGATCAGGGAATCCTGCTGGGTATTGGAAATAAAGTGTTCGGCGAAGATGCCGTCTTCCAACACGGCAATCTGGATCTGGCTCTCGCGCTGACGGACCAACATCGTGCGTTCGACCGATTCCCGGCGGGCTAGGAATTCGGCTTCCGAGATGATGGTGCTGCGTTGACGTCCACCTCGGCGATTGGAGCGACGGCGTTGACGTTTCGCTTCGAGACGCGTCGAGCCACGCAAGGAAGTGACCTCGTCAGAACCGGAGGTCGAGGCCTGGCGCGGAGCGCGCACGCGGGTGACGGTATCTTCGGGGTCACCGTCGCCGCCACCATCCATCTCTAGGTCAACGTTGCCGCGACGGCGCCGACGTCGACGGTGCGAGACTGGTTGCTCGTCATCCGATGGTTGCTGCTTGCGGTCGTCATCGCGTCGACCGCGGGATCGTCGCTGGTTTTTCCGGTCAGCACCCTCATCAGCGTGCTCGTCCCGGTCGTCACGCTCGTGCCGGTCTTTGCCGTTCTTGTCGTGTCGATCGTTCCGGTCGTCTTGATCGTCAGTATTACGATCACGACGGTCTGATTGTTGGTGTTGCTGTTGTTTTCGCGGTCGATTCCTTTGACCGCGATCGTTTTGCTGCTTTTGACTGCGATCATCTTGCTCAGACTCATCCTCGGGCGCGGGTTGGCGCCGACGGACCGGAACTTGTGAGTAGTCCGGGGCCTGGAATAGTAAATCCGTCGGATCATCCGGCATCGGAGTGCCGGCCGTAGCCGAAGGTTGCGCAGTATTCATTTGTGTTTGTGTATTATCGGCAGCTGGCATGCTGCGCCTCCCGGGCCTATCCGCGATCCGCACCAATCACGCATAAGCCAATCCGGTTGTGCGTACGCCAGTGGCTAGTACGCACTACGAAAAAGCCTCAAATGAACCGGTCTGTGCCGGAGCCAGCAGAAGCGTACAAGACAATTCAATAAAAACTTCAGGAGTTCGCGGTCTGGGATTCATACATCTTCGTCTTCACGATGGAATCAACCTTCGCACCTGCAAACCATAAAGCTTCCGCAGGACCCACCGGGTGTGCGTGCCCAGTGTGGTCTCCACCATTGTGACATACTTTCGCCCAAAACTGGGTATTCTGGACCGCTGCTCAGCTGACAGCCCTATACTTAGCCGGGTGAATACCGCAGTACTGAATAGCAATGACGCCGAAGCGCAGCCCTGGTACGCCACCAGTTTTGGCAGCGCCATGGTCTTGATTCTGTCTGGCATTATCGGCCTGGGCGCCACCCTGGTGCTGACCTATGAACGCATCCGGTTGTGGATGGATCCGGACTATCTGACATCCTGTGATTTTAGTGTCTGGGTGTCGTGTGGGACGGTTATGCAGTCCTGGCAAGCAGCATTATTTGGGTTTCCCAATCAGTTCATCGGCATCATCGGGTTTGCGGTGGTCATTACCATTGGTATGGCGATCGTCGGTGGGGCCCGGTTTGCGAACTGGTGGTGGCACGCCACCTCGATTGGTTTGGGCCTGGCAATGGTGTTCTGTTTGTGGTTGTGGATCCAAGCCGTCTACGTGATTAACACGTTATGCCTGTATTGCATGGTGATATGGGCGGTCACGATTCCCGCCGCAGTGCTCATCTTTGCGCGAAATGTCGCACGCGACTTGATCAAAGTCACACCACGCACGAAGATGATAATAACAACGGCCGTCTGGCCAATGATCATCCTGTTATACGTGGTGATCATTGCATCAATCATGCTGCGCTTTGGCGAAGCAATGTTTTAGGACACAAGTGGACGCGAAAAAATTCAATGCCATGCCCCGCCCAGAACTCACGCACCCCTATGTGCAGCTTCGTCAAGCTGCCTCGGTGATCATGGTGCGTGAGGCTGCCAACACGCTCGAGGTGTATGTGCAGCACAGGGCAACCACCATGGATTTTGCGGCCGGCGCGGTCGTGTTCCCGGGCGGTCGGACGGATCCGGAGGACGCCGAATTCGATTTCGGGGAAGCCGTGCGTCCCATCCTGGTGAATCACGTGAAGGGATGGCAGAAAACCTCCCTGGGTTCGATCAATTCACAAGCGGCCCTGACCAACGCATCGATGATGCTACGCACTGGGCTGCGCGAGGTCGAGGAAGAAACCGGCATCGGATTGGAACCGGGGATTTTGCGTCCGTGGGCCAACCTCATCACTCCGGTCGGATACCCAAAGCGCTTTGATACGTTTTTCTATATCGCTACCCCGGACGATGATGTTCTGCCGGAGAATCTCACCACCGAAGCCACCTCGGCAGAGTGGCTACCCATCACATCGATCCTCCAGGATGCTGAGGCAAAACGAATCGCCTTGATGCGGCCGACCCAATTTTTGCTGTCGGGCATACTGGAGTACGGCTCGATTGAAGGACTGTTGCGACGCGACCCCGTGGTCGAGCCCATTCGCGGCCTCTAGCATCCTTGTTTCGGTGCCCGAGAACGATTGCGGTTCGCGCGGCGTTCTTGTGCAGTGCGGTTAGTCATTGGTGCCTCCCATACGCACGTGCAGGGCGTTGATGAGTCGAATCGTGATCCCCACGGCAAATGCAGCAAACACCGTACCTTCGCGGACCCCCTCGAGACCGTCTAATAACATCCACGAAGTGATGGCGGAGACGATAACCAGTGTCCAGTCAAAGACCATCTTGATGGTCCCGAACGGGATATTTTGCAGCACCAGCGTCAATACGAACACCAACCCGTCACCTGGAATGTAGGACAGCCGTGGTCGAGTTTCGATGTATACGCCAAGGGCAATCAAGACGACACTGATCACGGTCCATACCCACTGCATGAAATAATTCGCAGGTTCGAGCCAGCTGGTGAGATACATTCCCAAATCGGTAAAAAATCCGAAGGCAACGGTCACGAGGATTTGTACGAACTGAAATTTCGGGAACTTACGTCCCCTGATCAGTATCTGCAGCACCAAAAACACCAGATTGAGCAGCACCAGGTAGGTCCCAACGCTCAGTGGTGTGGCAAATGACAGCACCGTGGGAAACGAGGCAATCGGAGAGGTCCCCAGGTTGGCTCTCACGGACACCGCCACCCCAATGGCCATGATGAATACCCCTAAGGTAAAGACCAAGACGCGTTTGACGTTGTGTAAGATCATCGGTCACCCGCCGTGTGCGCCGGCTGGCACTCGTGGAGCGCTCTGCCCTGGACAATGAGAAAGCTGACAGCAACCATCGGCCTGCTCAGACCTCGAAAAATACCCCTCACCAGTTTCACTTATTACAATAAAAAAGCGCCTCATCATGAGGCGGCGCTGCGATGTTCAGCTCACGAAATCAGTAGTCGAAGCTGTTGCAACGTATGACCATCTTTCAACGTATCACACGTGATGTTGAGCGGACTGGGCTCCCCCACTTCAACCGGTCTTGATGGTGAGCTAATCCAGCCCCGACAACTGGCAGGCCTTAAACGACAATGGCACCGGTGTGAGCCGGTGCCATTGTCGTTGAGCAAATGAAACTTAGCCGAACCAGATGTCAATCTCCCGTTCGGCAGACAACGTCGAATCCGACGCGTGGATGAGGTTTTTCTGCACGCCTTCACCCCAGTCGCGACCGTAATCCCCACGAATGGTGCCGGGCTCGGCAAGCGTGGGGTCGGAAATACCGGCCAGGGCGCGGATGCCTTCGATGACACGTTCGCCTTCGACCACGGCAGCCACGAGCGGTCCGGAGGCCATGAAATTCACGAGGGGTTCAAAAAACTCTTTGCCTTCGTGTTCTTCGTAGTGTTCGGCAAGCATCTGGTGAGTAGCGTTGAGCATGAGCAGCTCGACAATGGTGTAGCCTTTTCGCTCAATCCGCGCCAGGATTTCACCGGTCAGTCCACGTTCCACGCCATCAGGCTTCACGAGTACAAGTGTGCGTTCAGGCTGGCTCATATCTACCTCAATCATCCAGAGCTTTGCGCAGCGCGGTCACGCCGCCGTCTACGATCATACCTAATCGTCGGTTGCTTCCACACCGTGTTCACGCCGCCAGGCTTCCTCTTCAGCCGCCCGTTGTTGCTTCTCGCGGTCGATTTGTTTGCCTTTAACCACCGCGTACCACCAGGCAGCGGCGAAGGCGACGCCCACCAGGAAGCCGAAGGGTTCTAAAAAGCCCGAAGCGATGAGTACCGCCTGGATGATCCAGCCGAAGACGAGGCCAGCGGGTTTGGTGACGAAGCGTGCGGCGGCTCCGGTGATCAGCGCAAATACGAGCGCCCCGATCAGCATCCACAGACCGCCCTCGTCTTGGTTCAGACCGTAGAGCATCAGGCCAAAGAAGGCGATGACAAATGCCTCGCCTAACAGCACGGTGGAGGTGAACAACACCATCACGGAGCGTTGTTTTTTGGCTTGACCGGGTTGCCATTCGCGTTGTGCCTTGGTTTCGCGTTCCGGGCGCCAGGGTTCCCGATTCGTGTGGTCGGCTTGTTCAGGACTCATCGTCATCCTCCTGGTCCTGGTCGGGGAAGAAATCACTAAAGTCGTCGTGGCCTTCGATCTCCACACTGGCATCAGTACCGGTGGCATCGGAACCCAGTAGGTCGCGGACCTGGCCAACCAGAGTGATCGAGCCGGTTACCAGGACACCTGCTCCCCCGGTGCCGGCCATCAGGGTCCGACCGGCGTCTTGAATCTGGGAGTCATGTTCTCGGACCCCGCGGACGGCCCACCCGATCGCATCCACGACCGAATCGGTGGTGAAGATATAGTCTTCATCCCACCCGGCATCCAGCGCGATCTCGGTCAAGTCTTCGGGACTGATGGCTCGCGGGGAGTTGGATTTGGTGATGGCCAGATGTTCAACATCGTCGCCGAAGTGATCAAAGAGGGTGCTGAGCACACCCAGGGCATCTTTGTCGTCCAGAATCCCAACGACCAGTCCCAGGGCCGAGAAGTTGAAGGTTTCTCGGATGGTCGAGGCGGTGGCTTCGATGCCGTGGGGGTTGTGCGCCGCGTCGACAAGCAGCGACGGGTTGGTCCGTAACAACTCGAGACGACCCGGGCTGGTGACTTGGGCCAGCCCGTCTTGCAGGATGTCTTGGTTGAGCGGTTGGTCACCACCGCCCATAAACGCCTCGAGTGCTGCGATGGCCACCGCGAGGTTTTGGACCTGGTGAGCGCCGTGTAGCGGCAGAAACATGTTGTTGTAGTCCGCGGCCAGGCCTTGAACCGAAACCTGCTGCCCACCCACGGCGACGCTGCGGTCGGTGACGCCAAACTCGATGTTTTCGAACTTGAAATTGGCTCGTTTGGCACGAGCAGCCTCAAGTAATACCTGGGCGGCTTCCGGATCCTGGGCGGCCGAGATTAGGTAGCCGTTTTCCTTGATGATCCCGGCTTTTTCGACCGCGATCTCACCGGGGGTATCCCCCAGCAGCTCGGCGTGATCCACCGCGATGGGGGTCACCACCGACACCTGGCCATCGGCGACGTTGGTCGCATCGGTGATCCCACCGAGGCCGACCTCCAGGATCATGACGTCCACGGGGGCATCTGCAAAGATCGCAAAGCCCAAGGCGGTCACGGTCTCAAAGTAGGTGAGCGTTTGCTCGCCTTCGGCTTCAAGTTGCGCGTCGACGATCTCCAGCAGCGGGGCGACCTCGTTGAAGATCCGCACGAACGTGTCGTCATCCACGGGTTTGCCGTCGATACTGATGCGTTCGGTGACCTTGGTCAAATGCGGCGACGTATAGCGGCCGGTGCGCAGCCCGTGAGCGATGAGCACCTGTTCGATGATGCGCGCCGTGGTGGTCTTGCCATTAGTGCCGGTCAGATGAATGACCGGGGCGCTGGTTTGGGGCTCGCCCAGTAGCGACATGATGTCGCGCATGGGCTGCATTCGGGGCTCCATTTTGTTTTCGGGAGCCCGCGATAACAGGTGTTCATAGACCTGCTGGGCGGTATCAAACATTCGCGTTCGCTTTCATGACGGTCACGTCCACGGTCTTGGTCGCATCATCGGCGATCGTCTCGCGCGGATCGGGTGCCTCGGTGGGTTCGAAGGTCACTTCAAGCGACAAGGTCTCGCTGCTGATCAGTGCTTCGTGGGCGCTGATTGCATCAATGACGGCTTGTGGTCCGGTGATGCGGGTATGAATGCGGTCTGAGACATCTAGTTGTGCATCGCGACGTGCCGACTGCACCGCGCGGATGACATCCCGTGCGGCCCCCTCGGCGGCCAGGGTTTCATCCACGGCCGTATTGAGGATCACGAAGCCGGACGGGATGACCGCGACGGCTGTTTCTGGGTTGTCCGGGTCGTCTTCAACCACGGTCGACAGCTCGTATTCGGCTGGCTCTAATACGATGCCACCGGCGATCACGGTGCCATCATCGGTGACCTTCCAGTCATCGGACTTTGACGCTTTGATGACCGTTTGGACGTCCTTGCCCAGCCGCGGGCCGGCTTCGCGAGCGTTGACGGTCAACTGCTGCGAGATGCCGAAGTCTTCTGCCGAGGTGTTGGCAACGTCCACGAGCTTGATGTTTTTCAAGTTCAGTTCGTCCGCCAGAATGTCGGTGAAGGCCTGGGTGAAGCGCTCGACCTCGGGTACTACAACGGTCAGGTCTGCCAGGGGCAACCGAACGCGACGGTTGGCGCCCTTGCGCAACGATGACGCCGATGAGGCGATAGTTCGCACCAATTCCATGGTCTCTTGCAACTTTGTCGCCTCGTCACCCGAGGGGAACAGCTCCGCATCCGGGTAATCGGTCATGTGCACCGAGCGACCACCGGTCAGACCGCGCCAAATTTCTTCAGCCACAAACGGCATTAACGGGGCTGCGGCCCGAACAAAGGCCTCCAAAACGGTGTAGAGAGTATCCAGCGCCTGGGTGTCTTCGGCGAAGAAACGCTGCCGGGAGCGCCGAATGTACCAGTTGGTCATGGTTTCCATGTACCGGCGGATGGCTTCGGTGGCGCCAGAGACGTTGTAGTCATCCAGCGAACCTTTGACGTCGCGCAACAGGGTGCCGGTGGCCGCCAGGATGTACTGGTCCAGCGGGTCGGTCGACTCGTAGCGCAACCGGGCTTTATAGCCCTCGGGGCGTTTGCCGCCGTCGGTGGCGGAATTCGCGTAGAGGCTGAAGAAGTGCCACACGTTCCAGGCCGGCAGAATGGCTTGCCGGGCAGCTTCGCGGATGCCTTCTTCGGTCACCACCAGGTTGCCACCGCGCAGGATGGGTGAGGCCATTAAGAACCAGCGCATCGCGTCTGATCCGTCACGATCAAGCACTTCGTTGACGTCCGGGTAGTTTTGCAACGATTTGGACATCTTATTGCCGTCGGAGCCCAGCACAATCCCGTGCGAGATCACGTTTTTGAAGGCTGGGCGGTCAAACAGCGCGGTGCCCAATACATGCATTGTGTAGAACCAGCCGCGGGTCTGACCGATGTATTCAACAATGAAGTCGGCCGGGTTATGGGTGTCGAACCAGTCCTTATTCTTCATTGGGTAGTGCACTTGGGCGTATGGCATCGACCCGGAGTCGAACCACACATCCAGGACGTCTTCAACGCGGCGCATCATGGATTTACCTGTCGGGTCATCCGGGTTCGGACGGACCAATTCGTCAATCCACGGCCGGTGCAGGTCGACCTCGCCGTCGGCATTGCGTGGCAGCTCACCGAAGGCCGCTTCAATTTCGTCCAGCGAGCCGTAGACCTCAAGGCGCGGATAGTTCGGGTCATCGGATTCCCAGACCGGGATCGGTGAACCCCAGTACCTGTTGCGTGAGATGGACCAATCGCGGGCGTTTTCCAGCCACTTACCGAATTGGCCGTGCTTGACGTTGCCGGGGATCCAGTTGATCTCCTCGTTGTGGCGCAACATGTCGTCTTTGAAGTCGGTGACTTTGACGTACCACGAGGTGATGGCCCGGTAGATCAGTGGGGTGCGGCAGCGCCAGCAATGTGGGTAGGAGTGTTCATAGGATTGCTCACCCAGCAGCGAACCTTGGGCGCGCAGCGCACGAATAATGGTGCGGTTGGCTTCGAAGACTTGCACACCGGCGATGTCTTTGAGCGCACCGCCGCCCACGGTTTCATCGGCGAACAGCGGCAGGAACTTCGCGCCCTCATCGACCGAAAGAACGACGGGGATGCCGTGGGCTTCGTTGACCCGTTGGTCTTCTTCACCGTAGGCGGGTGCCTGGTGGACCAGTCCGGTACCGTCTTCGGTGGTCACGTAGTCGTCGGCCAAGATGCGGAAGGCGTTTTCGGTGCCGTAGGTTTCGGCGTCGACAAAGTAGCTAAACAGCGGCTCATAGACCAGCCCGGCTAATTGTGTACCGGTGAAGGTGGCTTCGATCGCGGCCTGGGCGGCGTCACCGTCTTCATAACCGAGCATTTTGGCGTGCGCGCGAACCCGGTCGGTGGCCAAGAGCACCTTGTCGGAGCTAAACGTGTCGGTTTCTGGGGTTGCCACGGGCACCACGGCATATTCGATGTTCGGTCCGGCGGCCACGGAGAAGTTCGTGGGCAGCGTCCAGGGGGTGGTCGTCCAGGCCAATACGCCAACACCGGTCAGGGCATCGGCGATCTCTTGGCTCGCACCTCCGGCTGGGATTAACTCAGGGTTTTCCGGCAGTCCGGTGATCTTAAACTGGACGGTGACCGATGGGTCCTGGCGCATCTGATAAACGTCGTCGTCCATGCGCAGTTCGTGGTTGGACAGTGGGGTTTCGTCGTTCCAGCAGTAGGGCAGCACCCGGAAACCGCGGTAGGTGAGGCCACGGTCGTACAGGCTCTTGAAGGCCCAAATGACCGATTCCATAAACGATGGATTCAGAGTTTTGTAGTCGTTTTCGAAATCGACCCAACGGCCCATGCGGTTGATGTACTCTTCCCATTCCTGGGTGTATTCCAGGACAGAAGCACGGCAGGCGTCGTTAAATTTGTCGATGCCCATCTGCTCGATCTCGGCTTTGTCCGTCATGCCGAGTTGCTTCATGGCTTCGAGTTCAGCCGGCAGGCCGTGGGTGTCCCACCCGAAGCGACGCTCAACCCGGCGTCCCTGCTGGGTCTGGTACCGGGCCACGAGGTCTTTGACGTAGCTGGTCAGCAGGTGGCCATAGTGCGGTAGACCGTTGGCAAAGGGTGGACCGTCGTAGAAGACGAATTCGTTGTTGTCGCCATTGACTGCTGCGGGGCGGTTTTCGATCGAGGCCTGGAAAGTACCGTCGGCGTCCCAGTATTTGAGGATGAGCTCCTCGATGGCGGGCAGATTTGGGGTGGATGGCGTAGATCCGGTTTCAACCCAATCATGATGGGAACTTGCCAGAGGGTACACAGTTACCTTCCTTGCATCGACGTCGTCATATGTAGTGCAAGGACGCCTCACGGCGCGGTACCACCCTGCTTATCTTGGGAGCCCAAGATCGCTTATTGCAGCTGTGACGGGCTGACCCGTTCGGTTCTACTAAGCAGCCAATGACGATGCTGCGGTTCTTCCGAAGCGCTCCCCGATGATGGTCGGATCAGTGCGCAATCGCACCCATCTTACAACATATTTGGCGACGTGAAATCAGCGATCCCGGCGATTTTGTCCTCAGGTTGAGTCACCAGGCTGGAGTACCAGCGTATCCACGGCCGCTTCCTCGATGGTCTCGGCGGAGTAGCGCCAGGAGAACTGAGCGCCTTGCGCCCAGTCATCCGTCTGATCGACGTAGTTGAGGTGGAAGGTATGGCCGCTGGTTCCGGTCAAGTTCTGCCACACCGAGTTGTCCCACTCATCGAGGTCAAGGACCATGCGCATCGATGGGACCGACTCTGTCGCGTAGCTTGCATCGAGCTCCCAGCCGGTCGCATTCACGACCCCGGAACCGCCACCGGTGGGATATGGGCCGCGATTGAATAGCGCCTCAAGGGGTGCGATACCGCTGGTGCCAAAAGTCTCATGGGTCAGTGGCAGCGCGTGCAACTCACCCCAGTTCCAACCCGCCTGGCTCGTGCCCTGTAGCTCGGTAAGTTCGGCATACGCGTCGACAGCTGCGGTTTGCAGGAGTGCCCGTTGATCACCACCCCACCAAGCGCTTGCCGGGTCATCGAGCTGATTGACAAAGAATTCCACAAAGCGCGACTGATTATCCCTGCGAATGGCGCCTGCGTGGGTATTCATCATGGCTTCGGTCACGTGATTCCACACCACGTTGGCATAGGCAGCACCGGCTGAGTCCGTCTCGTTGTGGCCGTCCCATGCTGCCAGCAGCTCCAGCGCCGCCTGAACCTCGGCGTCTTGCACCTCGAGCTGTGCGTAGGCCTGCTGTAAAGGTTCTGCCGCTGGGAAGTGGTTGTCCATGTGTAACTCCGCCATGGCCTCCACGGTTAGCGGTCCCTCATCGATCATCGCTTCGAGGCGGGTCACGATTCTGGCAGCACGATGTCCGTAGTCCCAGTCGCGAGACAACATATACGGGTAGTCGTCCTGAACGATCGCGTGGTTGGCGGTGACGATGTACCCGGATTCCGGGTTATAGACCACCGGGAGTTCTTCGTGCGGGATAAAACCTTGCCAGTCGTAGGCGCTATCCCAGCCCGGCTGTGGGAGATACCCATCGCCGGCCCCACGGATCGGCAGTTTGCCTGGTGCCTGATAGCCGATATTGCCCTCGACATCCGCATACATTAGGTTCTGTCCGGGAACTTCAAATTCATACGCGGCCTGTCGGAAATCGGCAAAATCCGTTACGCGGTTGAGGGTAAAAATTGATTGCGCGGTGGTCGTGACATCCAAAGCGGTCCAGCGCAGACTGACTGCCCACTCACCGGGTGGCACGTCATCGGAGATTTCGTCGGACTCACCCGGTGGGTCCGACGCGATGGCGCCGAAGTCGGGTTCCAGGTCAGACAGGATTGGACCGTGATGTGTCGACCGGACTTCGAGTTCTGCGTTCTCGCGACCGGCGATCTCAAAGACCTCTTGGCGGGTGTCAAACGGGAGTTTTTCCCCGTCGTGCCAGTACCCGTCGTCTTCGACCCGCTCAATATACAAATCGGCCACATCAGTCGTCAGATTCGTGAAACCCCAGGCGACGTCTTGGTTATGGCCGATGACGATGCCCGGCAGACCAGAAAAGCTATACCCCGCGGCATCGTAGGGGCAGTCTTCGGTGACCGGGGCACAGCGCACATGGTTCTGATACCAGACAGATGGCAGGGTCGCACCCAGATGTGGGTCGTTGGCCAAGATCGGCTCTCCGGTGGCGGTGTGCTCACCGGAGACCACCCACGCATTTGAGCCGATTCCCTCCCCCACAGCGGGCATCAACGCGTCCACCTTCGCGATAACATCCACGAGTCCCTCAAGCTGCAGATGATCTGCAGACCGTGCCGTGTCCTTATGCTGCACAGTAACTTGGGGCTGGGAGGCTTGAGCGAGGTCCCCGGAGCGTTCCGGGATATTGGCGTCCAGGATGCCGGACCCATCGGGATCTTCTGCCATCACCACGGGGTGTTTATCGAATGGATACCCCGGGTACAGCTCGGCCAGCTGACCCTCGTTCAGGTGCTGAGTCAGCAGGGCTCGGGTGGTCTCGTCCTCGAGGTTAGTACGCAGATCCCAGGCCATTGCCTTCAACCAGGCCACCGAATCGACTGGAGTCCACGGTTCGGGTTCATAGCCCGGGTTCTGCAGACCTAACACCGTGTATTCAAAGGCTAGGGCACCACCCTGACGTTGTGCCAAATATGCGTTGACCCCGTCAGCATACGCCTCGTAGTAGGCACGTTCCCGATCAGGTAGTTGTGCGACCTCTCGTTCGGCGATGCCATGCCAATCCAGGCTGCGCAAGAATTTATCAGCACCCAGTTGAGACTCGCCAAAGAGTTCCGCCAGGCGACCGCCGGTCATGTGCCGACGGAAGTCCATCTCCCAGAATCGATCCTGAGCGTGCACATAACCTTGGGCCAGAAACAGATCGTGGGATGTCTCAGCGGTGATCACCGGGATACCCCGGGGATCGCGCTGCACCGTGACTTCATGTTGTAGCCCGGCAATATCCCACGTGCCAGCAGTATCTGGGAATGGTCGCTGGATAGACCACACCAGCACTGCGCCACCCACCAATAGGATCACCACGAGTGCCGCAACGAATCCCCACACGGTTTTTCGTATCCGGGACCGGGACTGCTGTGAATCAGGTGTGTGCGATGCCATGGCCTAGGGGCCTCCCCGTGCAAGAAACGTGACTACACAGCCAGACTACGTGACGCAGTTCACCCCGCGATGCCCGGAGCGGCGGTTCCGTTATTTTGCGTCGCGAATGAGCTTATGCTGAGCGGCCTGTTTCACCGGGCGCATCACAATTTCATCCAGGTTAATGTGGTGGGGCAGATTCACCGCGTAAGCGCAGACATCGGCCACGTCTTCGGCGGTCAGTGGTTTCGAAACGCCCTCATATACCCCGGCTGCCTTGGATTCGTCCCCGCGCATGCGTTTGACGGCGAACTCGTCTGTTTTGACCAGACCGGGCAGCACCTCGATCACCCGAATGTTGTGCTCTGCCTCCTCGAGACGCAGCGCACCGGTGAGTGCATGCTGACCGAACTTGGCGGCGTTATACCCGGCGCCGCCTTCATAGGCAACAACGCCTGCCGTGGACGTGAGGTTCAAGATGGTCCCGGCACCATGGGCTCGCAACATGGGCAAGAATTTCTGAATAACCCGCAACGATCCCAACACGTTGGTTTCGATCATCCATTCCCAGTCGGAAATCTTGGCTTCGGCAATCGATTCGGCGCCCATGGCCCCGCCGGCGATATTGAGAATAGTGTCGACGCCGCCTTGATCTTCGACCGTCTGGTAGAGCTCATCAATCGAAGCGGCATCGGTGACATCCGTAACCACGGGCACGAGGGTGCCAGCCAATGTTTCGCACTCTTTGGCTAAGGTGTCCAAGTTCTCGGCGCGACGTCCGGCGGCAAACACCTTCCATCCGTCGGAGACAAGGTGCATGGCGGTGGCGCGTCCGATACCCGATGTTGCACCGGTGACAAGGGCTGAAGGCTGTGGTGAAGTCATGAGTTCCACCCTAGAACAGCGTGGTGAAAATATCGATATGTACCGTATCGTCAGAGGCCAGCAGCGTGGCCAGAATATGAAACAATGGGGGCCATGGCTGAAAACACTCAGGGCACAGACACGCCCAAAACGGTAACTGTTCCAGATCGTGTTGGTTTGGAAGGACTTGAAGAGAAATTTAGTACCCGGTGGGAAGCGGACCGGGTGTATGCATACCATCCTGACACCTCCCGCGAGGAGGTGTTTTCGATTGATACTCCTCCTCCAACCGCATCGGGCTCATTACACGTCGGTCACGTGTTCTCTTATACCCAGACCGATGTGATCGCCCGATTCATGCGAATGTGCGGCAAAAACGTGTTCTACCCGATGGGGTGGGATGACAACGGACTGCCCACTGAACGTCGCGTGCAGAACTATTTTGGGGTCCGCACTGATACCTCGGTCCCCTATGATCCGAACTATCAGCCGCCCGACAAGCCGGCCAAGAACCGCCGCGACTGGGATGTGGTCTCGCGTCAGAACTTTATCGAGCTGTGCCTCGAACAGTCTCGTGAGGATGAAGAGGTCTACGAACAACTGTTCACCCAGTTGGGGCTGTCAGTGGACTGGAATCTGAGCTATCGCACCATTGATGCGCACTCCCGAGAGATCTCGCAGCGCGCGTTCTTACAGAACCTTGCCGACGGTCAGGCGTATAACGCCGAAGCCCCGACGATGTGGGACGTCACTTTCCAAACGGCAGTCGCCCAGGCTGAGCTTGAGGATAAAGAAGTCCCGGGCGCCTACTACCGGTATGCGTTTTATACGGCCGACGGCGAAGAGATCTTCATTGAAACCACCCGTCCGGAACTGTTGCCCGCCTGTTCGGCACTGGTCGCCCACCCCGATGATGAGCGTTATCAGCACCTGTTTGGCAAGACCGTGACCTCTCCCTTATTTGATGTTGAGGTCGAGGTCTATCCGCACCAGTTGGCCCAACCCGAGAAGGGTGCAGGCATTGCGATGGTCTGTACCTTCGGCGATCAGAACGACATCACCTGGTGGCGCGAGCTGCAGCTGCCCACCCGAACACTGATTGGCCGCGACGGACGCTTCACGCGGGAGACCCCCGAATGGATTACTTCGGAGCGCGGTCATGACAACTATGCCGAGTTGGCGGGGAAGACCGTGTTCTCGGCGCAAAAAGCTGTCATTGAGATGTTGGAGGAACAAAACCTTCTGGATGGCGAGCCCGAGAAGATCACCCACGCGGTGAACTTCTTTGAAAAAGGCGATAAGCCCCTGGAGATCGTGACCTCGCGCCAATGGTACCTGCGCAACGGTGGGCGCGATGCTGACCTGCGCAATAAACTCATTGCTCGCGGGGAAGAGCTGGAATGGCATCCGGGCTTCATGCAGTCCCGGTACACCAACTGGGTAGAAAACCTCACCGGCGACTGGCTGGTGTCTCGTCAACGCGTCTTCGGCGTCGCCATTCCGCTGTGGTACCGCCTGGATGGCGACGGCCAGCCGGATTATGACAACCCGATCGTGCCGGCAGATCACCAACTGCCAGTTGATCCGGTGGAAGACGTGCCAGAAGGCTTTACTGCTGATCAGCGTGATGTACCCGGTGGTTTCACGGGTGATCCCGATGTGCTGGACACGTGGGCGACCTCGTCCTTGACCCCGCAGATCATTGGCAAATGGTCCACGGATGATGACTACTTTGCCAACGTGTTCCCCTTTGATTTGCGGCCCCAAGGCCACGACATCATTCGGACCTGGCTGTTTTCGACCGTCGTGCGCGCAGACCAACTGCAAAACACGGTCCCGTGGAAACACACCGCACTGTCCGGCTGGGTTTTAGATCCACAGCGCCAGAAAATGTCGAAGTCGAAGGGCAACGTCGTCGTCCCGACGGACATTTTGGATCAATTTGGGGCCGATGCTGTCCGCTACTGGGCATCATCAGCTCGACTGGGTGCCGATACGGCCTATGAGGTCAATCAGATGAAGATTGGTCGCCGTCTGGCGATCAAACTCCTCAATGCTTCGAAATTCGCGCTGAATCTCGGTGCGACCGAGGACAAGATCGTTCGCACTGCTGAAGACGCTGCGGTGATCACGCATCCGCTGGATCAGTCGCTGCTGGCACAGCTCCACGAAGCGATCGTGCAGGCTACCCGTGCATTTGAGAAGTACGACTATGCACGCACCCTGAATCTGGTGGAGACCTTCTTCTGGCACTTCACCGATGACTATATTGAACTCATCAAAGATCGCGCCTACGGGTCGCGGGGTGAAGCTGAACAAGCTTCGGTGGTGGCCACTTTGGCGACCGCCCTGGATGCGCTATTGCGTCTGATGGCACCGTTCCAGCCGTTTGCCACCGATGAGGTGTGGTCTTGGTGGCGTCACGACTCGGTGCATGCGGCGAGCTGGCCCGGCCTTGAGACCGAGCTGGCCGGTATTGCTGCTGCAGCCAAGACCGGCGATGTCGGGGTGCTGACCACGGTGACTCGAGCGATCTCGCGCATTCGGAAGGCCAAGTCGGACGCGAAGGTCAAGCAGCGTACCGAGGTGCTCACCGCGACGATTACTGCGACCGAGGATCGGTTGGTAGAGCTGCGCGCTGGATTAGATGATCTGCGAGCAGCCGGAAACGTCAGCGACCTGTCATTGGAAACCGGCGAGGCTGTCACCTCGGACGATGATGAAGTGCTCGATATGCGATTGACTGATATTGAATTAGCCACCGCTGAATAAGCGTCAGAAGACAGATATGCCCCGCAGGTTTTGCAAACCGGCGGGGCATATTTCTTGGCTATCGTGTGTTAGCTGAAGTCGAGTTCGCCGTCGCGTGCGCGTTTGAGTTCGGAGAAGGCTGGGTATTCAGCGAGTGTGCTGAAACCATCCCAGATCTTTCCGGCTTCTTCGCCGCGAGGGATGCGGGTCATCACCGGACCGAAGAATCCGTGGTCACCGACGACAATGATCGGTGTTCCGACGTCGTCACCCACCAGCGAGAGAGCTTCTTTTGTGGATGCACGTAAGCCGTCGTCCTGAGTGTTCTTGGTGGACTCATCGAGGATTTCGTCGGCATCGGAGACACCAATTTCTTCCAGTGCTTCGGGCAGCGCTTCATCGTAGCGGTCGGTGCCATAACCTTCGTTGTGCACACGGGTGCCTACGGCAGTGTAGAACTCTGCGACCTTGTCCGCACCGTGACGCTCGCGTACGGCCAACGCCACGCGTGCACCCTGCCAGACGGCTTTAGTGCCCGGATCGTCCTGGTCCTGTTTGTCTTCGTTGAGGACCCCCAATGAGATGACATGGAAGTCGACGTTGATGTCACGGACTTTCTCGACTTCGGTAATCCACCGCGAGGTGATCCACGCGAAGGGGCATGCTGGGTCGAACCAAAACTTGACGGTTTGTGGCAAAGTGTCTCCTTAAGCAGACTTGTTATGACGTTTCCGGGCAACCTCGCGTGAGACCATGACCGGTTGGCCGGTCCCATCGACGGTTTCTTTGGTGATCGTCACCTGAGCGATATCGTCGCGGGATGGTAACTCAAACATCACGGGTTGCAGGACGTCTTCAATGATAGATCTGAGCCCACGGGCACCAGTCCCGCGTGCTTCAGCTTTGGAAACAATGGCTTCCAGAGCACCTTCGTCGAATTCCAACTGCACGCCATCGAGTGCAAACATTTTCTGATACTGCTTGCTCAGCGCATTCTTGGGCTCGGTCAGCACGCGAATCAGGGACGCCTCGTCCAAGTAGTCGACTGCGGTAATGACCGGTAGCCGGCCAATAAATTCTGGAATCAAGCCGAATTTGATGAGGTCTTCCGGTTGAACATCGGTAAACGACGGACCGTCATCAGCCCCTGCGACTTTGAGCGGCGCCCCGAAACCGATGGATTTCTGGCCTGCGCGGGCGTCGATGATATCGTCGAGACCGGCAAACGCACCGGCGACAATGAACAGGATGTTCGAGGTATCCAGTTCGAGGAATTCCTGGTGCGGATGCTTTCGTCCACCCTGTGGTGGCACGGATGCTACGGTGCCCTCCAGGATCTTAAGCAGCGACTGTTGGACACCTTCACCCGATACGTCGCGGGTGATCGAAGGGTTCTCGGATTTCCGTGAGATTTTATCGATCTCGTCGATGTAAATGATGCCGCGTTCGGCTTTGGAAACGTCATTGTCGGCCGCTTGGATGAGTTTGAGCAAAATGTTCTCAACGTCTTCACCGACGTAGCCAGCCTCGGTCAGTGAGGTGGCGTCCGCGACGATGAATGGTACATCCAGCTTTCGAGCCAGTGTCTGGGCCAAGTAGGTTTTGCCTGAACCGGTTGGACCCACGAGCATGATGTTGGACTTGCCGATTTCGACGTCTTCGAGGTGCGAGAAGTCGACGTCGGTGCCAAAAGCTTCCCGCAGCGAAGACTTGATGTTATCTTGAGCGTGCACACGCTTGTAGTGGTTATATACCGCTACAGACAGGGCTGCCTTCGCGCGTTCCTGTCCGATGACATATTCGTCCAGATGAGAGTAGATCTCTCGCGGGGTGGGAAGGGTAAATTCGCTGCTCTCGGTGACCTCGGCCAGCTCTTCTTCAATGATTTCGTTACACAGTT
>CALBOC010000312.1 GCA_937896705.1 uncultured Micrococcaceae bacterium
TCGCGGATGGCTTCGGGCTCGCCCTCTTCAACCGCAGCACGGTACCCGTAGCCGGCGTTATTGACCAGCACATCTACCGCACCGAAGTGTTGGCGGGCTGCATCGACAGCCGAATCGATCTGCTCTTCATTGCGCACATCCAACGGTACAGATAGTGCTGTATCTGGGTAGGCCTCAGCGAGATCGGAAATTGCGTCGGTGTTCCGTGCAGTAATCACGGCGTTATGCCCGGCTTCTAAAACTTGTTGGGCAAGGGCACGTCCGAATCCGGTCGAACAACCGGTAATCAACCAAGTGGTCATGAATGAGCCTTCCTGATGGCGTTCAAGGTACTAGTTGCACACTATGGCTCGTGTCTTATCTTTGAAACGCTTGACGCGCCCAAATGCCCAACACCGTACAAAGGAATCTGTTGTGTTTATCTACGTTGCAGCTGATTGAGCTCGACCTAGGTGTAGGACAGTAAACGTTACTCGACGCGGACGTGCGCAGACGTGTTGCGGGGGACCAGGCGAGTCAGCTGCGTGACGTGATTGGGCTTGAGTTCTTCAATGCTGGCCGCACCCAAGAGCCCCATGGTCCGACGAATCTCGGCGGTCATAATCTCAATCATCTTGTCGACACCGGCCCGACCGCCGGCCATCAGGCCGTAGAGCCAAGCTCGACCGACCATGACGAAGTCTGCGCCCAGGGCGTGCGCAGCAACCACATCGGCACCGTTGGTGACTCCGGTGTCCAAGATGATGGTCGTGTGATTGCCGAATTCGCGGGCAACATCTGGCAACAGGTGGAAGGGGACCGGTGCCCGGTCGAGCTGGCGGCCGCCGTGATTAGACAACACGATGCCATCAACGCCAGCATCGACCATACGCTGTGCATCCTTAAGCGTTTGAATCCCTTTGACGACGATCTTGCCGGGCCACATTTGGCGGATAATATTCAGGTCTGCTTCGGAGATCGTTGGATCGAAAGCATTGCTAATTAGATCAGCTACGGTGCCACCGGTATTGGCAAGGGAAGCAAACTCCAGCTGCGGCGTAGTCAGAAAATTCATCCACCACTCCGGCCGGGGCAGAGCATCAAGAACCGTCTTGACCGTTAGCTGTGGTGGGATGGAGAACCCATTGCGAGTATCGCGCATCCGATTACCTGGAATCGGGGTGTCGACGGTGAAAAACAACGTATCGAAACCGGCAGCCGCTGCTCGTTCAACTAAGCCGTAGGAAATCTCCCGGTCTCTCATCAAATACAACTGGAACCAGTTCCGCCCGTGCGGGTTGACGGCTTTGACTTCTTCAATCGAAACGGTTCC
>CALBOC010000313.1 GCA_937896705.1 uncultured Micrococcaceae bacterium
AATCCCGCGGCCACCCGGTAGATCACTTCATCGGCTTTGGCCGGGCCTTGGATGTGGATGCCCATGGGCATGCCGTGGTCGGCGGTGCCACCCGGGATGGAAACGGCCGGAATGCCCGCCAGGTTCGCCGGGGTCGTAACCACATCATCCAGATACATCGACACCGGGTCGGAGACTTGCTCACCCATGGGGACCGCAACCGTTGGAGTGGTCGGGCCAATCATCACGTCGACTTTCTCAAAAGCCTTATTCAGATCCTGTTGCACCAGGGTGCGCACGCGCTGGGCCGAACTATAGTAAGCATCCACATACCCGGCAGATAATGCATAGGTGCCTAAAATGATGCGACGTTTCACTTCATCCCCAAAGCCTGCCTCGCGGCTGGCGGCCATAACTTCGGCTGCGGTGGCTCCCTCATGCGGCACCACTTGGTTGCCGTAGCGCAGCCCGTCGAACCGGGCCAGGTTGGAGGAAGCTTCCGATGGGACCACCAAGTAGTAGGCGGGCAGCGCATATTTGATGTTCGGGCACTCCACGGTGCTCACGATCGCACCCGCATCGCGCAGCATGTCCAGCACCGTCTCAAACTGGCGGTCAATTTCGTCGGTGAATCCGGGGCCTTGCAGCTCGTCGAGGACCCCGATGCGCATGCCTCGCAGATCATGGTTCTGTGCCGCGTCTAACAGGCCATCCCAGGAGGTGTGCAATGAGGTGGCATCCTTGGGGTCGTGGCCGGCAATAAGCTGGTGTAACGCTGCGGCGTCGGCCGTGGTGCGGGCGTGCGGACCGATCTGGTCAAACGATGATGCCATGGCGATTAGCCCGTAGCGCGATACCGAACCGTAGGTTGGTTTGGTGCCGACCGTGCCGGTGAATGCGGCGGGTTCACGAATCGAACCACCGGTATCGCTGCCCAGTGCCCACGGGGCCATAAACGCCGCGACCGCAGCGGCCGAGCCGCCACCCGAACCACCCGGGGCGCGGTTGAGATCCCAGGGGTTCCGGGTGACCCCGAAGGCCGAGTATTCGGTGGTCGAACCCATCGCAAACTCATCCATGTTGTTTTTGCCCAGGATGGGCAGTTTCGCTTCGCGGATCGTGCGGATGACCGTGGCATCATACGGGCTCATCCAGCCCTCGAGCATTTTTGACGCCGCGGTGGTCGGTTGGCCGACGGTCACAATATTGTCTTTGATGGCAATCGGCACCCCGGCATAGGGGTGGAGTTGCTCAGCCTCAGCACCACCCGCGGCGCGAATCGCATCGACCTCAGCGGCCACTGCCATGGCTTCCTCTTCATTGAGGTGTAAATACGCATGAATTCCGGCTTCAGCGGTCCCATCGATTTCGGCGATGCGATCGAAGTGGGCCCGGGTGAGTTCCACCGAGGAGAACGTTTTCTTTCGTAGCTCTTCGGCCATTTGCAAGGCCGTGAGTCGGATCATCTCGTGGTGGTTCATCGATCATCCTCATCCAAAATTGCGGGCACTTTGAACCGACCGGACTCCGCTTCGGGGGCACCGGCCAGGGCTTGATCTTGGCTGAGCACACCACGGACAACATCGGCGCGGAAGACATTGGTCAGCGCAATCGGGTGGGAGGTGGCTTCGATATCCTCGGAGGCAACCTCTTGGACGCGGGCTACGGAGTCCACAATCTGGTCGAGCTCATCGGAGACACGATCTAATTCCTCGTCGGTGAGGTTGAGGTGAGCGAGTTGGGACAAGTGTCGGATTTGGTCCCGGGTTAAATCGGACATAGCGCTCCTTTCCCTTAGCGTGTTGAGCTTCTTAGCGAACACCGCACCGGGGTGCTTCGCCGCTGTGCTGATGCCAGTGTAAACCCCGGGCATCGGCTGGTCATAGGTGACAGCGGCCGATGATACCTAATGTGACGTGTGATTCGTCGCGCACATGCCACCCGCTTACCAGAAGTGAAGGCACTCAGCGCGTAGCACGTTTCACATTTTGCCGACCTGAGGGTAGCCTAAGATATTAGGTAAAGAGGTTATGACCTAATTCGTTTCAAAGGAGTTTCCTTGTCTCAGCAAGTCGCCGCCACCACGCGGAGTCGTCCCCGTCGTCCACAAATGGTGATGGAGGTTGTCGCCGTGGAGGACCTCTCCCCAACATTTCGGCGCATCACCTTTGGTGGCGAGGACTTCCATAACTTTCAGGACTCCGATGCGGTCGATAAATACGTCAAGCTCTTGTTGCCGCGCAACCTTGATGCCGGGCTGACCCCACCGTTTGATATGGATGAATTGCGCAAAACCATGCCGCGCGATGAGCTACCGCTGCGCCGGACCTACACCGTGCATTCAGTGGATCCGGCAACCGAAACCCTGAAGATGGATTTCGTCATTCACGGGTCCGATGGCTTGGCCGGGCCCTGGGCAGAACGAGCTAAAGTCGGCGATCTGCTGCAATTTTCCGGCCCCGGTGGCAAATATCAACCCGATCCGGCAGCGGACTGGCACCTGCTCGCCGGCGACGAAGCCGCTATCCCTGCCATCGGTGCGGCCCTGGCCGCGATGCCCGACGACGCGGTTGGTCACGCGCTGATTGAAGTGGCGACTGCTGAAGACGAATGGAATCTGGTCGGCCCCGAAGGCATTGAGATCACATGGTTGCATCGCGGTGGCCCGTTTACCCCTGAATCGACGGTATTAGAACAAGCCATTAAAGCTCTGCCGTGGCGAGACGGCCGCGTCCAAGCATTTGTCCACGGTGAGCGCGAAAGCATGAAAGCCCTGCGAGCCTATCTCCACGATGAGCGCGGCGTGGATCGCGCTGATCTGTCCCTGTCGGCTTATTGGGCCTACGGTCGGGAAGAAGATGAGTTCCAAGCAGAGAAGAAGCTCCCCGTGGGCCAGATTTATCCCGAAACCGGTGTGCAGTACTAGCCGTCGTCTTGGCGGCCGGCGAAGCCCCCGGGCGGTCGGACCACTAACACTGAACCGGTGGACCGCTCAACGGCGCCGGACCCGTGTTGGGTCTGAAACATGCGAGCTGCCAGGTTACCGGTCGCGCCCTCGCCAATGACGAGCAGCCCCGCCGACAGTTCGGTTTGGAGTCGAACGAGTTCTCGTTCGGTGTTTTCGCCGTACCGCACATGCACTCCAGCGGGTTCAAGTCCCGCTTGCGTGGCCAGCGAGCTGAACTCGCGCAGCAGGTTCTCAGCTTCAGTGTCGGCGCTTGTCCGCTGGGGTGGCGTCATTGGTCTGCCGCGCAATAACCCCGAGGTGAGTTTCACGTGCGCTAAATGCAGCGGCGACTCGGTTGCTCGGCACAGTTCCACCGCAGTGTGAACCGCGTGTCTTGACTCGGGGGTACCGTCCACACCGACCAGTACTGGGGTTGGGAAAAACACCATGGGTAGGCTCCTTGTGGCGAATCATCAGATGAATGGAACAACCACGCCGACGGTCAGAACGAGTATGGCGACGGAGAGGTAGCGGTAGTTCTTGTACCAGGGTTTGCCGCGCAACTGTTCGGATTCTTCCGCCCAGGTTCGCCGATCGAACGTGACCTCTTCGATGCTGGCGCCATCCGGAGCGGGGGTCAACAAGGTGAGAGTGACGAAGCTCATCGCACTGAGCACGACCATGATTCCGGTGGCGTACAGGAATTGGATGCCGTGCAGCTCCAGCAGCTCACCGGTGACGAATCCGATCACGCCAATTGATGTGACGACCACGAGCGTCCAAAACGCGGCCGTGGCGGTGGCACGTTTCCAGAAGATCCCACCGATCAGCACGACGACCACCGGCATCGTGACGTAGCCCAAAAACGACTGAAAATACTGGACGATCGTGTCGAAGTTCAGAATCACCGGAGCCCAGAGCACGGCGATGAGCATAAAGACACCGACTAAGATGCGGCTGATCCGCAGCAGTTGTTTTTCGGTGAATTCCTTCTTGCTGGTTTTGATAAAGTCGTTGACCACCAGGCTGGACGCACCGTTGAGCACCGAATCCAGGGTGGACATCAGGGCCGCCAGTAATGCTGCCACGACCAAACCGCGGATCCCCACCGGCATGTACTCAAAGATCAGCGATGGCCAAGCAAGGTCTGGATTCTCGAGTTCCGGGAACACATCACGGGCCAGAATCCCCGGGAAGATCAACAGCACCAACCAGGGCAGCTGCATAGCGCCAGCGAATAAGGCACCCCAGCGGCCGTGATCAAGGTTCTTGGCGGCTAACACGCGCTGGACGACCACATGGTTGGTGATCCAGGTGTAGAGACCCAACCAGATGACCCCGGTAAAGATCCCGGGCCAGGGCATGAAATCGTCATCAGCTGGGGGCGCGATAGTAAAGCCGTTTTCGGGGGCTAGTTCGGGAAAGACCGACCAGTCGAAACCATATTCCGCGAAGAGCACGACAAAGATAGTCCCCGAGGCGATCAGCAGTAAGACCCCTTGAATAGTGTCGGTGATCATTACCGCACGAAGGCCACCCAGGATGACGTACGCTCCGCCGAGTATCGCAATGAGGACGACGTGAACCATGAGCGGTACGTCGGGGTATAACAAGTTCAGCACCAGGGCCCCGGCGAACATCCCACCTGCCGAGTCGATGAGCATCCCGGTCAGCACGGTGAAACCAGAAAATGCATACCGTGAACGTCGGTCGTAGCGTTTTTCTAGGAACTCTGGGACGGTGGTGATCTTGGATTGCAAGTAGATCGGCAAAATCAAGACCGCGAAAAACACCAGAACGATGGTGGCCATCCACTCGAAGTTCCACACGGAGATCCCGGTGTCGTACCCCGCCCCGGCTAACCCGAGAAATTGGGTCCCGGAGAAATTCGTGACGATCAGCGAGAAGCCGACCAGGGGCCAAATCATGCCACGGCCCGCAAGGAAATAGTCCTCGGAGTTTTTGGTTCCGCGACCAACCCAGAAGCCTATGGCGACTATGCCCACCGCAAAGACGGCGATGACCGCCAGATCGAGGCCTGCAAGTTCAAATTCCGGCATAGCGCCCCTCGCATCACGTAAAAGTGCTTACCAAGTGCAGCATGTCGTACGTTAAGCTACGTGGTCACTTTCTTGCTGACAAGAGCGGACGTGCCGGTCAACTCAGAGCAATCCTGGGCTCTTCTCGGAAAAGGCGTTTCTTGCGGGTGTGCGCGGTCTGGCTAGGAAAAACTCTGTAGGACAATCGATGCCCGGTAGTACAGCAGGGCGGGTCGTCAGAAGAGGTCACCGCGACAGTTCAGGCCAAGACGCCATTGCGCTATGCCTTCCCAGGGAGCGCAGCTGCGCTCGCCAGATACTGGCCGGTTATTGACTCGGGCCAAGCGACTAATTCAGCCGGCGTTGTCGCCGCGACCACCGTGCCGCCGGCTGTTCCGGCGCCCGGACCCATGTCAATGACGTGGTCGGAGGCCGCGACGATTGATTGGTCATGTTCAGCGACAATCACGGTGTGGCCGTGATCCACCAAGCGATGCAGCTGAGCGTTGAGCAAATCGATATCGGCCGGGTGCAGGCCCGTGGAAGGTTCATCAAGCAAATAAACGGTGTGGTTGGCTGTGATGCGTTGTAACTCGGTGGCCAATTTGATGCGTTGGGCTTCACCACCAGATAGTTCCGTGGCCCGCTGGCCCAGCGTAATGTACCCCAGCCCGATGCCTTCTAACGCGCGAAGTGCGCGCAGGACCGTTGCGTCGTCGGAAAAGATCTCGATGGCTTCGGTCACGGACAAGTCGAGAATATCGGCGATTGTGTGATCGTTCCACGTCACCTCGAGGGTTTCGGGATTGAAGCGCTTACCGTAGCAGACCGGGCACACCGCATAAGAGCCGGGCAGAAAGATCAGTTCCACTTCGATCTGTCCCAGTCCGGAACATTGCGGACAGCGGCCCTCGGCTACGTTGAATGAAAACCGTCCGATACCCCAGTCCCGGCGCTGGGCTGCATCGGTCTCGGCAAAAATCCGTCGGACCCGGTCGAAGATGCCGGTATAGGTCGCCACCACCGATCGCGGTGTGCGTCCGATGGGTCGTTGGGTGATTTGCACCAGGCGCTGAATCTGCTCCAGCCCCTCTGCAGATTTGACCTGCACGTCGTTGGGGCCGGTGGCTTCATCGTCTTGGGGCTCATCGGTCACCGTGGTGGAGACTGCGTCTTTGATGAGGTTGCCCAGCACATGGGTGACCAAGGTGGTTTTACCGGATCCTGACACTCCGGTGACGGTGGTGAACTGGCCCAGCGGAAAGGACACATCTTGGGCGACGATGGTGCGGGCGGTGACCCCGGTCAGCTGTAATGTTCCGCTGGCCTCGCGGCGCGGAGTCTCGGCTAACTTCAGGGGACCGGGGTGAACATACCGGGCGGTGAGGGACTCTTGGGCATCAACCAACCCACTGGTGGGTCCCGAGTAAACGATATTGCCGCCGTCCACTCCGGCTTTCGGCCCGACATCAATTACCCAGTCGGCCTGTGCGACCAACGACATGTCGTGTTCGACTAACAGCACGGAGTTGCCGTCGGCTATGAAGCGTTCAAAGAGCTTGGACAGCGTGCGTTTCTCAGCCGGATGCAGCCCGGCGGAGGGCTCATCCAGAACGTAGGCCACCCCAAATAACCCTTCGCGGACCTGCGATGCTAATCGGAGACGCTGCAGCTCGCCGGTCGACAAGGTCGTGGCGGGCCGGTCCATCGACAGGTGGCCCAAGCCCAGCGCATTGACGGCCTCTAATACGGACAGCGCGGACGGTAACAGGATGCGTTCGGCACCGCGCTCTGGGCCATCAGCACTGGCAGGTTGAGTTTCCAGATAGTCGTGGCGCTGCCGAAGGCGTTCCAACAGTTCATCAAGGTGCAAGTGGGTTAGCTGCCAGATGGGGTGCTCTAGATAGCGAACTTGCAGTGCGGCAGTATTCAACCGGTGACCGTCACAGGTCGGACAGGTTCGAGCGGTGAAAAAGCGCAGCGCGCGAGCACGATTCTTATCAGATTGGGTGGCGGCGACTGTCCGGCGTAAATACCGGGCCACTGATTCCCATTTGCCTTCGTACGGTCCCTGGGTGCGTCCGGCCTCCCGGACCGGAACCACCGTGATCACCGGGGTCTCGTCGGTATATAGGATCCAGTCGCGCGTATCCTGGTCGAGTTCGCGCCAGGGTCGGTGGGTGTCGACCCCCAGTGTTTCTAGAATTTCACGGAAGTTTTTGCCCAGCCACGCCCCTGGCCAGGCGGCGATAGCGCCTTCAATGATGCTCAAGTTTGGGTCGGGCACCATGAGTTCTTCGGCCGGTTCGAATTGTTTGCCCACGCCTTGACAGTCAGGGCACATGCCTTCGGTCGTGTAGGGCGAAAAATGCCCGGCCGTCAATCGGCCCCCGGCTATCCCGTAATCTGGGTTGAGCACCTCGTCGGGGTGATCGCCAGCCCGGGAAAAGAGCAGCCGCAGTGAATTCGACAGGGCGGTAATGGTGCCGACGTCAGAGCGCGATCCGCCAGCTGAAGTTCGCTGTTCTAGCGCGACGGTGGGTGGCATGCCCTCAACCATTTCGACCTGCGGATCCACCGCCGAACCGATGAGCCGCCGCGCAAACGGTGCGACCGATTCTAAATACCTCCGTTGTGCCTCACCGTGAATGGTGCCAAACGCCAGTGACGATTTGCCGGAACCGGAGACTCCGGTGAAAGCCACGACCGCACCGCGCGGGAATTCCACCGAAACATTGTTGAGGTTATGTAACCGTGCCTCAACGACCTGAACACACTGTGCTTTACGCTGATTCGAACTCATTCTTCCATTGTGTCATCCGTTTTGGGATACACAATCGAACCGTCTTCTTGTGGCACGGCACCAGCGCTGAGTTCCGCGGTCATGACCTGTCCGGGACCCATAATGTGTTCTACATTGTAGTTGGCGGCGAGTAAGTAATCGGCGATGATGCGCCGGTGGCACCGCCACCACACGGCCTCGGCACACATCAGGACGGTCGGCTGTGCTTGGACTGTCTCTTCGAGTTCGGTGAAAGCCTGGTGGAACTCGTCCGAGAGCGCGTGATCGGCATAGTTGTGGAAGCTGCGATTCTGCCACCACGCATTGACTGCAAACTCGATGTCTTTGCTGACCTTGCGTCGACCGGTCAGTCCTGACGCGCGGGTGAGTTCAATATCGTGGTCGGATAGCTGCTCTGCCAACGTATCCGCGTTGAACTGCGGGTAGCGTTTAGAGCCGGGCAACTTGCGGACATCTACGACGTGCCGGACCGAGTGCTCCACTAACAGCTCGATGAACTCATCAAGGCTCCGGTTGGAGTGCCCCACCGTAAAGACCGTCGGGAGTGTCACGACAGCCTAGTCAATCTTCCGCAACGCGCTGCCCTTATGCGCAGCAATGTGGTCGGTCTTGTCGCTCTCAATCTCATATTGCGGATCATCTTTGGAAGCTCTACGGGTGTGACCCTTATAGTCAAAGTCAGCCGTATGCACTTTGATAATCTTCCCCGAGACACGGCCGGCCTCGGAGTTCCACGACACATGATCCCCGACGGAAAACTTGGTCCCCATCTCAACCTCCGTTAGTTCGCGCTTCGGATTGCGATGCGACCGTCTTCGGCTCGGACCTGCCACATCGGCTGACCTGAACCTGCTGGACCGCGTTCGGGCGTTCCATCGGCGATGCGGAATTTACTTTGGTGCCACGGGCAGACGATGCAATCATTTTCGATATGGCCTTTATCAAGTGGGCCACCGGCGTGGGCGCATGTGGCTGACATAGCGTGAAGATCACCTTTGTGACGTGTCAACACCACCGGCGTCTCACCCACGGTGACACGGTGGAGCTGACCTTCGGTGATGTCATCTTCGGCTGCGACATCGGTCCATTGTTTGGAACGCTTTTGGAAGGCTGTGTGGTTCACACCCACCCCCATGTCGAAGGAGAGGTGGCCACCGAGATACCCCGCTGCGCCAGTAAAGCCCAGACCAATAAAGGACAGCCCGGCACCCAGCACGTGGCGATCTTTGCGGCGCGCCAACCAGGACATAACTTGGAAGTTCATTCCGACCGAGTTCGCGATGGCGTGTACGGTACCGACACGACGTGGTTTGCCGTAACTTTCCGACCAATCAGACGCGCCGGTAATCGCAACCGGGATCGAGGAGAGGATGCCCAAGGCGACTAGTCGCTGAGAGGCCGGCCGCATTGTTTCGCCACCGGTCACGTCCAACACGCTGGCCATGGCCCAGGCGCCAATCGGAACGTCAGAAAGCATGGGGTGGAGCTGATGGCCGAGCCAAGAGCCAGAAAGTGCGGCCTTAATCTTGTCCGGGGAGGTGAGCTTTGACACCCATTCGGCAACGGGCGCAGAGACACCATCAAGGGATTTTTCGTTTTCTATGCGTTTGACAACTCGTGATAATCCAAACATGCGCTGTTCCTCTTTCGTCTATTGATGCCAGTCCAGCTGCTGTAGGACCAATACGAAGTATTAG
>CALBOC010000314.1 GCA_937896705.1 uncultured Micrococcaceae bacterium
CCCACTGCATGGTGTTGTCACGCAGACCGGAATCTGGCAGACGCTTTTGTGAGCGGATGAAGTGGGTGAACTTCATGGGGTCGCGCACAAAGAAGATCGGAGTGTGGTTACCGACCAGGTCGAAGTTGCCTTCTTCGGTGTAGAATTTCAGGGCGAAACCACGCAGGTCACGCCAGGTATCTGGGGAGGCCAGCTCACCGGCGACGGTTGAGAACCGTGCCAGCATTTCGGTTTCGACACCGGGCTGGAACAGTGCTGCCGAGGTGTACTGAGAGACGTCCTCGGTCGTGGTGAAGGTACCAAACGCGCCGGAGCCTTTGGCGTGCGGGCGGCGTTCGGGGATGTTCATCCGGTTAAAGTGCTGCAGCGTTTCAACCAGGTGGCTGTCGTGCAGCACCACTGGGCCGTCGCGGCCAACGGACAGCGAGTTGCGGTCGCTGACTGCTGGGATACCGGCCTGAGTGGTTGATCCGGTACTGTGCGGAGTCTTTCGATCTGCCATGAGACCTTTGCCTTTCTGTATTCATCTATTCCAGCGCACTGGGCGCAGAATGTGTCATTCGTGGTTGTGGTTAGTCGATGAGCTTGTCTGCTTTAGCGATTGGCGCCCTCTTCTTGTCGAGCCAGCGCACATTCGTGGCAAACAGCTGAGTACACCACCTCGGCGATTTCGATGGTCATACCGGGGTGGGCTTCTGGGTGAAGGCACGGGGCCTTGCCGGTGACACACGCGATGTCTTCAATGCGCCCGCAGTAGCGGCACACCGCGTGGTGATGATTATCGTGACCTTCCAACTCATAACGCGCCGGCGAACCGGGGAGCTCAAGCTTGCGGACAAGTGCCGCTGACACAAGCGAGCTGATGACCACATACACCGATTGGATGGTGATCGTGGGAAGATCTGATCGGACCTCGTCGAGGATTTCTTCAACGGTTCCGTGGGGCTGGCGGCCAATAGCTTCCAATACGGCAAGGCGCTGCTTGGTAGCTCGCAGCCCTGCCGCCCGAAGTGCGGTGCGCCAGTCGCGGGGTGCCTGCTCCTCGTGCATAAATGCGCTCGGTTTGTTGCCGGCTCCTGGTGTTGCCTTCATGCGGCCCATTATTGCAATATTGAACCGCTCATAACAAGGGGTGAGTCGTTGAGGTTACGAATCTTGCTGTCAGAACACCTACGCTGTGAGCAATACCACTCATGAGCGCCCGGATAAGCGCATGAGGGCAGACAAAACCGGCCGCTCGGAAAGGTTCCGAACGGCCGGTGTGAGTCGGTACGGACTAAGCGTCGATGCGCTGGCGCTTGGAGGAGATCTCGCCGGTGTTGAACCCGGCCAGGTGGAGGCCACCGTGGAAGCGGGCGTGTTCGATTTTCACGCAGCGATCCATGACCACCTGCAGCCCGAGGTCTTCGGCCACTTTCGCGGCTTCATCGGACCAGATGCCCAGCTGTAACCAGAAGTATTTGGCACCAATTTCGGCGGCTTCTTTGGCGATCTCCGGGGTGTCTTCGGCACGCCGGAAGACATCGACCATATCAATCTTGACCGGGATGTCTTGCAGCGAGGGATAGACCTTGTGACCCAGGATCGTGCCGCCTTTGGCCGCCAGGACCGGGTTGACGAAGTAGACGTCATAGGTCGAGGAGGACAGCAGGTAGGTTGCCACAAAGTAGGATGCGCGCTCGAGTTTATCCGAGGCCCCCACGATGGCAATGGTCTTGGTATCTTGCAGGATCTTGAGGCGATCAACGGCGCCCGGTGCGACCCAGTTGCGTTCAGTTGTAGTAGTCACGAAAACTCCTTAGGCGTTGTTCATGGTGGCGGTTAACGCCTGGTCCAGGTCCCAGATAATGTCATCGACGTCTTCGATACCCACCGAAATACGGACCAGATCATCTGGGATGCCAGCGGATTCCAACTGTTCCGACGACAGCTGCTGGTGGGTGGTCGAACCTGGGTGCAGCATCAACGTCTTCGCATCGCCAATATTTGCTAGGTGTGAAGCCAATTGTAGGTTGGCCATAAATTCGGCGGAAGCCTTGCGGCCGCCTTTCACACCAAAGCTGAATACCGACCCCACGCCCAGCGGCAGTAGTTCTTGACCGCGTGCATAATATGGATTGTCTTCCAGTCCGGCGTAGTTGACGTATTCGATACGGTCATCAGCGGCTAACCACTGGGCGACCTGCTTGGCGTTGGCCAGGTGTTCGTCCATCCGCTGCGGCAAGGTCTCGACCCCAATGAGCAGCTGAAACGCCGACTGGGCCGGAAGAGAGGGACCGAAGTCGCGCAGCTGTTCGTTGCGCAGCTTGGTCAGGAAACCGAACTCTCCGAAGTTGCCGTACCAGGACAGATTGTTATAGGACGGGACCGGTTCGGTCATCAAGGGGAAATTCCCGTTATCCCACGGGAAGCGACCGGATTCGACGACGACACCGCCTAGCGTGGTGCCGTGGCCGCCCAAGAACTTGGTGGCCGAGTGAATGACGATGTCCGCGCCGTGTTCCAGCGGGCGAATGAGGTAGGGCGGGGTCAAGGTGGAGTCGACCACCAGCGGAATGCCGTGCTCGGCGGCCAGTTCGCCCAGGCCCTGTAGATCGACAATGACACCCGAGGGGTTGGCCACGATCTCGGTGTAAATGGCCTTGGTGTTGGGCTGAATGGCCGCGGCGAAACCCTCGACCTCGGTCGAATCGACGAAGGTGGTATCGACGCCAAACCGACGCAGCGAGACGTCCAGCTGGGTGACGGTCCCGCCATAGAGCTTGGACGAAGCGACAATATGGTCGCCCGAGCCGGCAAGGGCGGCGAGCGTCACAAATTCGGCCGCCTGCCCGGATGCGGTGGCGACCGCACCAATGCCGCCTTCTAACGAGGCGATCCGTTCTTCGAAGGCCGCCACGGTTGGGTTGCCGATGCGCGAATACACGTTGCCGTATTTTTGCAGTGCGAACAGATCTGCCGCATCCTGCTGGGTTTCAAAGACGAACGACGTCGTCTGGTAAATCGGTACGGCACGGGAGCCGTGCACCGCATCCGGTACGGCTCCGGCGTGGAGCGCACGGGTGCGGAACCCAAAGTTGTGTTCTGCCATGACATCCTTTTCATTCAAGCTGCAAAGTGGCGTTGTCCTTCGCCTATTGTCCTCAATCCCAGCACAGCGCCGGGCGGATATTACTTCCAGCGACGATTCATCCTCTGTCAGCATAGCCGCGCACCGACCTCGACCTGTTGTCGGTTGGGGGCGGCTGCTACTGTGCCGATATGCGCATCATCGAGGCCACCGCAGACCAAGCCCAGACCGTTGCTGAGCTGCTCTATGACTTCAATACCGAATTTGAGGCCAACACCCCCAGCGCTGCCACGTTTACTGCACGCTTTCAACGGCTCTTAGACCGCGACGAGGTCCTCGTGTTGCTTGCCGATTCTCTTGAAACACCCACCGGGTTCGCGCTGCTCACCTACCGCCCGACCCCCTACTGCGAGGGCCCGTTGGTTTATTTGGAAGAGCTCTACGTCCGACCGCACCTGCGGGCCCAAGGGATCGGCACCAGATTGTTGCGGGATGCCCTCAGTCGGGCCGAGGCGCTGGGGTGCTGTGAGTTTCACATCGGCGTCGATGAGGCTGATGTTGATGCACGTCGATTTTATGAGCGCCACGGATTCAGTAACCTCGAACCTGACACCGGCACTCGCATGCTGCTATATCTGCGCGAACTCTGAGACCGCCCGCCGCGTTAGCTGGTGGGGGACGGGTGCCTCCGTCCAGAGGACTCCCGATTAGACTAACTGCCGATGACCAAACGCAAACCCAGCACACGGCGCCAGCCCACCAGCGCTGAGAACCCGCCCCAGGTCCAGGAATCGAATTTTTGGACCACGGGCAAGGGCGTGCTGACCATCATCGGTATTGCGGTGGCCGCGACCGTCATCGTCATCGCCCTGATTTTTTCGACCCTGGATCGGGACAATGAATTCGGTCAGCCCGCGGTTTATACCGATGAGCAAACCGATTCGGTTTGCGGGTTGGGTGGGGTTGCCCGCGAGGGTTCGATCGCCGATACTCCCGAAGCCGACTGGGTTGAGCATCGTGGCGCCTGGTTGCCGACTTCAGCAACTTACGGGCCGGGACTGTATGCCAGCGACGGCGAATTCCAGTGCTTTGAGCATTCTCCACGCGGGATGTTGTTTGCCGCTTCGGCCTACACCGGCCAGCTGACCAACCCGTCCTACTGGGAATCCGAACCCGATATCTTCGTCGGTCAATATGCCGCTGAGCACCAAACAGAAGCCGCCGAATTATTTACTACGGTCTTTTCGGAAGCCGATACCGCACTGGGTGGCTTCCGGTTGGTCCACTACGAAGGTGAGACCGCCCAAATCGATATGGCCGTAACGTCGTTTGACGGTTCTGAAACCTCCCGCACCTCGGTCCTGCTGGATATGGTCTGGGCCGAGGGTGACTGGCACATTGATGCGACCGACCCCGAATTGAGCATCGCGCTGACGCCACTGTCCGATCTAATCGGATATCAACCCTGGTCCGCGTAGACTGTGCAGTGTGTACGAGGCAGCGAGAAATAACCGGTCCCCGCAAATTCCTGTGCGACGTCGGGTTGGACCGCGCCTGACCGCAACCGGCGCGGTGCTGGGGCTGGCGCTGACAGGGTGTGGTTCCGCAGACGCCGAGTTGGACTCCCAGCAGGGCCCACCGCATCACAGTTTCGTCTCCCGTCCGGATCTACAGCCGGTCGAACTCCAAATCACCCACGGCGAAGCGTGGTCCGAAGAGTACGCCGAGTCCGAAGAATACATCTTCGTCACCCCTGACTTTGATGCGAACTCCCCGTCAAGTGCCGCGATGATCCTGGATGCCCACGGTGAAGTCGTGTGGATGGACCCGTCGAAACAGCACCGCAACGATAACGGTCATTTTGACCTGCGTGTTCAGGAATATCAGGGCCAACCGGTGCTGACCTACTTTAAAGGTCCGGCCGAAGACGGCTGGGGCTACGGGGACATATATTTGATGGATGACTCCTATCACGTGTTCACCACGGTCACCACGGGCGGGTCGCTGCCGCCCCACGAAACGGACTTTCACGACACCGTCATCACCGACGACGACACGATGCTGGTCATGGCCTATGTCACGACCCAAACCGACCTGACCGCGGTCGGAGGCCCGGCCGATGGCTGGGTCCACGACGGCGTAGTCCAAGAGATTGATATCGAAACCGGTGAGGTCGTCTTTGAATGGAGCGCCCTGGACCACGTGCCGGTCACCGAAGCAATCTACGACTTCGAAGACGAACACGCCGAACAACAAGACCGCATCGACGCCGGCGATGAACACGCCGAGCTGGGGAGCCGCGACAAACCCTACGATTACTTCCACATCAATTCGGCCACTCTGGATGACGATGACAATATGCTGATTTCAGCCCGCCACACGCACGCGGTGTACAAACTCGACCGCGACACCGGTGAGGTGCTCTGGACGCTGGGCGGGACCGCCAGTGATTTCGCCATGTCCGATGAGGCAGTGTTCGCGTGGCAGCACTCCGCGGCCCGTGATACCGACGGTACGCTGGTGGTCTTCGATAACCACATCCGTGAGGCCGACGCCGATGAATCCTCCCGCGGACTGCGCCTGGACCTGGACGAAGACGCAATGACCGCCGAGGTCGTGACCGAATACACCCCACCTGCACACCGGGCCTCCGGTTGGATGGCCAACACCCAGCTGCTGGACAACGGCGACGTGTTTATCGGGTGGGGCAACCAACCGTTTTTCTCCGAATACACCCGTGACGGCAAACTGATCTACGACGTCTGCCACGGCGATGCCTGCCACGACGACGATGACATTAGCGGCGGGGGCGGCAGCTACCGGGCGTATAAGGGAACCTGGGAAGGTCACCCGGCCACTGACCCCGACGTCGTTGTACAACACAACGACCAGCACCAAGACCAGGTGTATGTGTCCTGGAACGGGGCGACCGAGGTCGCGCAGTGGCGCCTGATCACCGGGGACGACGCCGACAGCGCGACCGAAAACACCGTCGTCGACAAACAGGGATTTGAAACCGCCATTCCGTTGGAGACTGCGGCCGAGTACGTGGCCGTAGAAGCGCTCGATGCCGAGGGCCAGGTGCTGGGCACCGGCCTCCCACAGCGCTAAGCCCGACAGAACATGCACCCGGGGCACACCGAAGATATCTTCTGACGTCTGGTTTTCCTAAGATGGGCTCACCACCCGTCGTTCCCGTGGAAAGGAATCAGCATGTCCTCCAGTGACCATGAGCGTGAGCCCTCCGACCACGACGTCCACGCTGAAGATGCCGAACCGGCAATCAAAACCGATCCCGAGATTGACGAGCAGGTCGACGAGCTTCAGGCCCAAGACCGCTCCGATGTATTGCCCTGGGATCTGCAGATCCGCAACCTCGACTCCGACGATGCGACCACCATGAAACTGCTGCGCCAAGGTGTGCGGCTCAAACGCGGTCTCATCAGTCCCCGGGTGTTCTACCCCGCGATCATCGTGCTGCTGTTAGCAGCGGGGATAACTATTTTCTTCCCGGACGCTTCGGGCGAGGCCCTATTGAGCGCCCAGTCTTGGATTGTGGATACCCTCGGCTGGTACTACATCCTGATCATGTTCGGGTTCATTATTTTCTGCCTGTATGTTGCCCTCTCAAAATACGGGCGTATTAAACTCGGCGCACCCGAGGACAAACCAGAATTCTCGACCGGCGCGTGGTTTTCGATGCTGTTTGCCACGGGCATGGGGATCGGCCTGATCTTCTACGGGGTCGGCGAACCGCTGACCTATGCAACCGTGGACCCTAAACCCGGCTGGGAAGGCAGTCCTGAAGAGCTCGCCCAGATGG
>CALBOC010000315.1 GCA_937896705.1 uncultured Micrococcaceae bacterium
ATCAGGTCGGCCACCGACGTATCAGGGGTCGACAATTTCTCAACGTAGCGTTCGTCGCGGTGGAGCCACGCCACCGGCAGTTGGTCGCCGTCTTCCTCAGCTCGGCGAATCGACTCCGGGGTGATCGGTTCATACGGGTGCTCGTGCAACTCCGAGTCGGCGATGACCGGTGTCCACTCATCAAGCAGACTGGCCAGGGTGCGCAACAGGCGCGTTTTGCCTTGCCCGCGTTCACCCAACAACACCATGTCGTGACCGGCGATCAGCGCGCGCTCAAGTTGGGGGAGCACGGTGCGTTCAAAACCGTGTAGTCCCGGCCACGGATTTTGCCCGGCGGACAAGGCGGTCAATAGATTGTCACGGAGCTCTTCGCGCACGGACTTCTGCACGTGCCCGGAGGCCCGAAGTTCTGCCAGTGTCTGGATCTGAGGGGAGGTAGTCACACTGCTTACGCTAGCCCGGACTGCACCACCTGTCGAGGGGTCTGGGCAACCACGGTTGGGTATGCTAGGCGTCATGACAGCCAATAAGCAACCGCAGACCACGCTGATGTTGTTGGTGCGGCACGGCCAGACTCCCACCACGGGTCAGGTTTTGCCGGGACGGGCACCCGGTCTGCAGCTGAGCGAGCACGGTCGGGCACAAGCAAACAAGGTGGCAGAGCGTCTTGCGGTTCTCCCGGTAACTGCGGTGTATTCCTCTCCGATGGAACGCACCATCGAAACGGCCGAACCGACCGCCGAACGCTTCGGACTGCCCATCATTGAAGAGCCAGGCCTCATCGAGGGCGACTTCGGAGACTGGACCGGCGAGCAGTTGGCAGATTTGATGAAACTGCCTGCCTGGCGAAAGGTCCAGCGTAAACCGGATAAGTTCCGATTTCCGCACGGGGAAAGTTTCGCAGAAATCCAACAGCGCATGGCGACAACGCTGAGCCGGCTGCGCAGCCAACATCCCGGTGGCACGGTGGTCTGTTTTTCCCATGCCGACCCGATTAGAATTGCCGTCTCAGATGCCTTGGGTGCGCCATTGCGGCGGTTTCAACGCGTGAGCATTGGGCCCTGCTCGGTTTCGGCGCTGGCCTATTCCACTGCCACACCTGATGACGATCCCCGGGTGCTGACGGTGAATTCCACACTGGAATCCCTTGCTGACCTGCGAGCGACATAGGAGCGGTCATGACCCATCAGCCGGATGCACCTCGCTTCGACGAGCCGTGTGTCGAAGAAGTGCTCCGCTGCGGTCAGATCCAGGTGCTCGGACGCATCGCCAACAGTAGTAATGCCACCTTTCTGGTCGAGCTCACTCACGGCGACGTTCAACACATGGCGGTGTACAAACCCGAAGATGGCGAGCGCCCGCTCTGGGATTTTGAACCAGGCTTATACCGTCGAGAAGTCGCGGCCTATCTGGTCAGTGAAGCACTGGGGTGGCACATCGTCCCGACTACTATCATCCGGGACGATGGACCGCTGGGGATTGGCTCGCTGCAACTGTTCATTGACCATGACCCGTCAGAACATTTCTTCACGCTTTTTGGTCAACGTCCTGAAACCCACCCGCAGTTGCGTCGGCTGGCCCTGTTCGATCTGGTGATCAATAACGCCGACCGCAAGGCCGGACACGTGCTCTGCGATCTAGACCAACGGCTGTGGGGAATTGATCACGGGCTGTGCTTTGCCGCACCGCTGAAACTGCGCACCGTGATTTGGGAGTTTGCAGGCGAAGCAATAGATGAGAACTTGCTCGAGGAGCTGGCACCACTGGCCGAAGAAGTGCCCGCCGAAGTGGCTGCACAGCTGACCTGGCACGAAGTCGCCGCACTGCAAGACCGGGTGGCTCAGCTGCTCATTTCCCGACGCTATCCCGACGATCTCACCGGCCGGCGTTTCCCGTGGCCTCTGGTCT
>CALBOC010000316.1 GCA_937896705.1 uncultured Micrococcaceae bacterium
GCGGAACCTACGATTTTCTCCTTCTTGATGAACCGACGAACCACTTGGACCGCAGCGGCTTGGATTTTCTGACGCAAAGTCTGCGCGAACGAAACGGTGGAGTCGTGGCGGTCAGCCACGACCGAGCCCTATTGTCAGACGTTGCCGAGCCCATCCTGAGCCTGGACCCAACACCGGATGGTCGTCCAAGATTGTACGGTGATGGCTATGCGGGCTACCGTGCGCGCGCCGAAGCCGAGCGCATCCAGTGGGAACAAGAGTATGCTCAACAACAATCCCAACACGCGCAGCTGCAACAGGATTTGCAAGCCGCGCAGGATCGTCTGGTCACCGGTTGGCGTCCCCCGAAAGGTTCGGGCAAGCACCGCCGCGCCACCCGTGCAGCCTCCGTCGTGCATAATGTTCGACGCCGCCAAGCATCCCTTGAAGCACACACGCTGAGCATCCCCGAGCCGCCATTGATATTGAACTTCCCCCAGCTGCCAAGCATGGACGGTACGACGCTGCTCACCGCAGAAGACATCTGTGTGGCTGAGCGATTGCGCGGGCCGGTCTCGTTGCAGGTATCTGGAGGCGACCGGTTGGTTATCACTGGCCCCAACGGAGCAGGGAAATCGACGTTACTGCAAGTGCTCGCCGGTCAAATGTCGCCAAGTACCGGGGCGGTGACCAACCACACCGAGGCTCGCCTTGGGTATCTGCAACAAGAGTCATTTCTGCCGACCAACCAGCGTGTGGCAGATGTGTACGAAATCCATCTGCAACGGCTGATCTCGCGTGGCATGTTAGCCGCTGATGAGACTGTGGCGCTATCCGAGTTAGGGCTGTTGAAGCCCGAGCAATTCGAGCTGCGCGTGGAAGAACTTTCCATGGGACAGCAACGTCGTTTGGAATTAGCACTGGTGCTTGCGCACCGGCCGAACGTGTTGTTGTTGGATGAGCCGACGAACCATCTTTCACTGCAATTGGTCGAAGAGCTGACTGCCGCACTATAAACCACCGCGACGGCGGTGGTCCTGGCAGCCCACGATCGTCAGCTGCTGCGCGATACCCAACACTGGCCAGCTCTACAGCTAAGCGGGGAGCATCGCGTAGAAGGATGAGTCTAAGGAACCCCGAGTGACAAAAACCCTTATAATTCCCAGATTATAAGGGTTTTTGTTTTAGACGGACGTCGTCAGAATGGCAGCCAGCAGTCCCGCACCCCCGGCGAGTCCCCAGCTGGCTAAGCTCCCAACCAAGAACTCTTCGGCCTTGGTGCCCGTGGCATCGTCGCGTTTAGCTTCAGCCGAAATTTCAGGGAAACGGACAATCCCTTTGGCGGCCATCAGGGCGGCCACAATGTGATAGGCCTCGAAGACGATCAGGACGGTGATGAAGACGCGCTCCAAAGGCCCAATGACCCGGCCCCCTTTGAGGCGACTGCCCGGGACCGCACCTGCCGGAACACCGTCAGCACCCAGCTCACGGCCGGAGAGTAAGAGTACGCAGCGAGTCATACGGTTGCCACTTTGGGTGAGGAATACTGCGAGCGCCAACCACATGAGTCCGATGGGTACGCTGCTACTGAGCAGGGCGATGTCGAACCACGCGAATCCGGCAAGCAGGACCACCAGGCCGATAGCCGACCAAGCATAAAGTTCTGCGATGACGCCGGTTTCGCGCTGCTGCTTCATCCGCTCATCCCTGCGCTCGCCAATGAAGTACCAAGCCACGGCCACCAGTACTGCCACGGCTCCGGCCCAGCCTTCGGGTCGGACCCAAAACGCCGCAGCGATCGTGAGCACAAGCCACCAAGCCATCTGAATATAGCGGACGGTCTGGGTCGCGAGGCGCGGGCGCGCCAACCCGATGAGGTCGGTGCCCGCGACGGCCAGGATGGTCAGGATCACGAGCATGAGGGCGCCTCTTTCGCTTGGGCGCTTTGGTTTTGGAGCACCTCGTCAGCAGTGAGCAGTGCTATGGCGCCGGAGCGGTGCACGGCTTGTGACACTGCAGCTTGAGAGATCTTTTCTTCACGCGCAGCGTCTTGTTGCGTTGCCCCGGACAGCAGGGCGGCAAATAGACGTCGTTCGCGGGCTTTCATCCGGGCCACAATGTGGTCGCGCATCAGTAACTGTGCCGTGACCGCGGCGGTGAACGAGGCATCTTCGGAGCGGAACCCGGTGAGCACCTCATCTTGGTGTTGCTGATGTTGTTCAACGTCTTGGATCGCATCGCGGGCGTTGAGCCAGGCGGTACCGTCTTGGATAAGGCCTGTCGGGCTGTCGCCGATGGTATTGATCTGGCCCTCCCCAATACCGAAGCGCAACCGAAGGGCGTTAGGTAGTGCCACTTGCACGCGCAAGGTCAGGCGCAGTGCATCTTGCCAGGTCGCGGTAATGACTTGGAATTCATCACCCACGGTCGCCCAGGCATCTTGTTGCACCGGGACGTGGCCTTGGGCATACTCGAAGGCCTGGAGGATAGCGCGTTGAGCTGCGGGGCGATCCTCGAGGTCTCGAGAACCCACGATGTCTGCGATGATGCCTACGGCTTGAACCATGTGACCACAATATCACTTATATCGAGACTGATATAAGTGTTTTTATCTAACTGGTTGTCGGGAGGAAGACCACCGCAATGATGCCCCATACGATGAGACTGAACAGCACGATGGGCAGCAACACTTTGACAAGCGCGCCGCGGCTGATCACCGGACCCGGTGTATCGTCGCGCTGATAGGCGTATCCCATGCGGTAGGCCAGCTCGATGCGTGCCGGTCCGGCGATAATGGCCCAGCCTGCGGCGGAGTTTTGCAGGCCCATGGCCCAGAGCGGTGAGACGCCCAAGCCTTGCGCGGCGGCAACTTGGGTCGCCCCAAACATCGCGTTAGCGCCGGTTCCCGAGGCGGTAATATACCCGGATAGGCCTGCGACAAAGGGCAATAAGAACAGGTACACCGGACCAAGGTCTGTAAGACTTCCGGCGATGACATCGGCCAGTCCCCCGCCGGCGATCATCACACCGAGTAACACGTACAGCGCGGTGGGGATGGCCACGCCCCACCACATCAGAAAGGTTGCTTTGGGTAAGGCGCGTTGCTTATCAGGTGGCATGGTCAAAAAGGTCAGCGAGACCAGCGCCCCGGTGGTGGACCACAGAGCTGGGGAGGCGATAATTTCACCGAAGGCCCCCAGGTCCACGCTGCGATAGATGACCTGACCGGTAATGGTGCCGATCATCAGGATTAAATACGGCACCAGGGAACGACCCGGACCGGGTGTCAGTCGACCGCGGCGGATATACAACAGCCACAGCACGGACATGATGAGGGTGGCGACCGCCCCGGCCACGGGGGTTCCCAGCAGCAGGTTGGCCCCCATGGTCAGCCCCCATAACAGCAGGGCAGAACCGGTGGCGATCCCGGCCCAGCGGAATTTTTGGCCGCGGGACAGCGTGATGGTGGTATAGCCGTTGCCTGCAATGATCGACACCGCAATCCCGGACACGATGAAGGGCACGATATTCATCCAGGCCGAGACCACCCCCATTGCGGTCAGGGATGCGCCGGCGGCATCGGCGGCAATGAGGGTGCCGGGTCCCATCGAACCCCAGGGGCCGATCATCAGCCCCAACAATGTCAGCAGCGCGGCCCGGTACGGAGTGAAACCTAGCGAGAGCAATAGTGGCAACCCGATGAGCACGGAGACGCCAAAACCGGTGACGGTTTCAAGGAACGGCACCACCCCCTGGGCCATCAGCAACGCGGCCGGGATGGTCGGCCCACCGGCCGATAACCAGTTGGCCAGCTGACGTTGGGCGCCGGTTCGGTCCATCACCCCGGAGAGCAATACTCCCCCGCCGATGATCGCTAGGACTTTGACCAGCGTCCAGAAAGTGTCATTCCAGGCAGCAACCAGATCGCTGGCTGGGGCGTCGAAGTACGTCAGTGCTAACACGGCTGCGCTAATGGTGCCCAGCAATGGTGGAAAGGCAGCGGGCATGCGGGGCACGGCCAGCAGTCCGAGGGTCAGGAGCACGGGAAGGGTTGCCATGAACAGGCCCATACCCGGCACTCCCCTTTACGTCCTAACTTCGCAAATTCTAAGCATAGCGGCTCATCCGACGCAGCATGCGAGGCCGCGTCGCAGACGACGCTGACCAGTTAGGCTTCGGGGATGGGTTTGCCGTAGTCCTCGAGCGTGACCTCTTCGGGCTCTGGACCGCCGCGGTGGCCCGTATCCAGTGCGTAGAGTGCGCGGACCTGCGCCGGGGTGAGCTCAATATCGAACACGTCGAAGTTTTCTGCGATCCTGGCCGGAGTTACGGATTTGGGAATCGCTGATCGGCCTTCCTGCAGGTGCCAGGCCAGCATGATTTGGGCCGGGGTCCGGCCGTGCTCGGCGGCAATCGCGCCGATGGTTTCATCGTCAAACGTTGTCTTGTCCTGCCCGCCATACGCGGTAATGCCACCGATGGGCGACCAGGCTTGCGTCACGATGCCCCAGTGCGCGTTATACTCCCGCACCGCAGGTTGGGTGAAATATGGGTGCAGTTCGATCTGATTCACCGCCGGGACGATGTCGGTGTGGTCACGTAGTGTTTTGAGGTGCTCAACCATAAAGTTACTCACACCGATCGCTCGGACCCAGCCTTCAGCATAGAGTTTTTCAAGTGCTCGATAGGCTTCAATCGTGCGATCGAATTCGCCCTGCAGAGCCTGGTGGAGCAAGAGCAGGTCGATGGTTTCGACCCCCAGTTTGGTCGCGCTCTTCTCAAATGCATGCAGTGTTTGGTCGTATCCGTAATCGCTGACCCAGATTTTGGTTTCGATGAACACATCATCGCGATCCAGACCGGAACTGCGGATGGCTTCTCCCACAGCTCGTTCGTTTCCGTAGGCTGCTGCGGTGTCGATGTGCCGGTAGCCGATCCGCAACGCTTCGGTCACGGCATCAGCGGTTTTGGCCGGCGGGATTTGATAGACCCCAAACCCCAGGGCCGGCATGGGAACTCCATTATTCAACGTCAATTCCATAACCCCACAGTATGGGGTTATGCGCTTATGCTGAACCCCGAATCGACGGCATGTTAATTAGTCCCACAAACCAATCGCGTAGGCAACGAAAATAAGCACGAAGATGACGGCGATAACAATCATCAGCGTCAACGCGAGTTTGGAACGTGGCGGTTTGGGCTCCGGTGGATGTGAGGGGGTCGACGTCGCAGATTGAGAATCGGGCGGAGTATGGCCGGGTTTAACACCGCCGCCGGGTTCTAAATCGTTGTCGCCGGTGGTCCCTGGGTCGATATTAGGGTTTCGCGGCTCGTGTTGGCTCGGACCTTCCGGTTCACGGTTAGACACTGTGACTCACCTCCATGAGCTTGCTCGAATCGCTCATCGATCGAGCTGGAACGGTCTGGCTTCAGCCTAAATTCCTTGACCCGAGCGTGGCAATAGCGTAGCGCCGCCGCAATCCAGCACTCAGCCACCTTTGAGGTTCAGACATACCAAAGGGCCAGCCAATACCTTTCCTGCAGGTACTCGCTGGCCCTTTGGTACGAACTTCGGCGCTAATATTTTTCTTTGCCCGTCGTTATCCTTCTGAGTCGACGGATGGCGTCAATAATGAGTACCGCTGCGATCACAAAGAGTACGTACCCGATGATGTCGGATTGGTTGGCGACGGTGACGAATCGTACGCCTATGCCGATCATCAAGACGGCGCCCACGAGTTCTATCGGTACCGCGAAAAAACCCATGCGAGTCGCCGATTTCGTGGTCTCAGGCTTCTGTCGTTCTGGCTGCTCGCCTGGCTTCGGTTCACGAGGATTCATAGTTCACTCCCTTTCATCCTTCGGTCTGAGGATGTCGTGTCTCCACGCTAATACCCTGGGAGTCAGCGCGGAAGGTTCGAGCCACAGCAGCAGATGTTTTCTGGCGCGTGTGCCGTCGTGTCGGCCGCTTCTTGTCGCGCATCGAAAGGCAGACTGTGAGCTTGGTGATAATTCAAAATGAATCAGTTAAACGACGATTATGGACGTTCAACCGGCCGCAGACCCGCTCACTATCGTTTCTGCACATCAACTCGGAGACGAAGTCGATGCATCCTCAGAAATCTGGATAGGTTATCGCTTTATTTTCCCAAAAGTGTCGGACAATGCACGTTTGCGAACCCGCCGCAGAGAATTGAAGATACTTCAGGACCGCGCGAGGTTCGCCAGGGCGCGGATGCCAGCCTCATATCCGTAGGCGCCGAGGCCAACAATGACACCGGAGGCCACCGGCGATAAATAGGAATGGTGCCGGAACGCTTCGCGGGCGTGCACGTTGGAAATATGTACTTCGATGGTGGGCACGCTGATGCCGGAGATCGCATCGGCTAGAGCGACGGACGTATGAGTGTAAGCCCCGGCATTGAGCACGACGCCGATGCTGTCTCCGCTCATGACGGCCCGGCCGGCTTCATGAATCCAGTCCACGAGCTCACCCTCGTGATTCGACTGACGGAAATCCAACTCGAACCCTAGCTCCTCGACGGCCTGAGCGCACAAGGTTTCGATGTCAGCTAGCGTCTGTGTGCCATAGGTTCCAGGATCGCGGGTGCCCAGCAAGTTCAGGTTGGGACCATTGAGTACGTAGACAGACTGCATTTATGTTCCTCACAAGGTAGATGACTGGCAACTAGTGTAGTGCTGTTCGTGCGGCTCGATACATCCCTGCGAGTTTCCGATCAGAATGCTTTACCCCACGTGGTTTGAGGGGGTTGTACACTGAGGCCTTGTGCCAACCTTCGCCAAATCGAAATTCTTGCGACGTCGTACCCGACCTCGTCAGACCCAAATCAGTGAACGCCTCCGGCTGATTGTTATGCTCACGATGGCGCTGGGTGCCTTCGGCATTGGCACCACCGAGTTTGTCTCCATGGGTTTGCTCAATCTCATCGCCGAAGACTTCGCGATCACCGAAGACACCGCCGGGGTGATCATCAGTGCCTACGCCCTGGGAGTCGTGGTGGGCGCTCCGTTGATCACCGCATTCACTGGGATGGTGCCGCGACGACGACTGCTGCTGTTACTCATGGCCGCGTTTACGCTCGGTAACGGACTGTCGCTGTTGGCGACCAACTATGAGGCGTTGCTTGTGGCGCGCTTTATCGCGGGCCTCCCCCACGGCGCCTATTTCTCAATTGCAGGTTTGTCTGCCGCGTCCATGGCGCCGGTTGCCCACCGCGGCCGGGCCGTCGCGTTTATCACCATGGGGTTATCGGTGGCCACGGTGATCGGAGTGCCCGCGGCCCAAGCCCTCGGGGCGGCGTTGGGATGGCCAGCTGCCTACGGACTGGTCACAGCCATCGGATTCGTGACCGTGGCCGCGCTGTGGGTCGTGATGCCGCATATGACAAAGATGCGACCCACGAATCCCCGGACCGAATTGGGTGCGTTGCGTCGTTCGCAAGTATGGCTGACGCTAGCCCTGGGCACCGTCGGTTTTGGCGGAATGTTTGCTGTCTACACCTATATTTCCTGGACCATGACCGAACGAGCCGGGCTGACCGGTTCATGGATGTGGCTGGTGTTGATGGTGTACGGGGTCGGTTCGGTAGCCGGAACCTGGTTTGGTGGGCGACTATCGGATCGCAACCTGGAGTTCGGTATTTTATTCTCGCTGCTGATGATCGCCGTCGTGTTGGCCGCGTTCTATTTCACCTCGACCCACCCGGTGCTAGGGGTGCTCAATTTCGGTCTGATCGGGTTTTTTGGTTCCAGCTTGGTGCCCAGTCTGCAGATCCGGCTCATGGACGTCGCCGGGGACGCACAAACTCTGGCAGCAGCCCTAAACCACTCGGCGCTAAATTTAGCCAACGCCTCCGGTGCGGCCATCGGCGGGGCCGTCATTGCGGCCGGCTACAGTTACTCGGCGCCAGCACTGGCCGGGATGGTCCTGGCGTTGGCCGCGATCGTGTTGTGGGTGCCGACGTTTCTGTTGCGGCGACGGCAGGTGGCCCGTTCAAAGAGGGCTTCAGGAGAAGTGCTGGTCTAAGAGTTCATCGATGTGGTCCATGGCCATCATCAAACCGTAGAAGATCGCCGCCGCCAAGGGTGGGTGCACTTTCGGCTCGCCACGGTCGAGTTCAACCAGCCCCATGGATGCCATGGAATGTAAATACTCATCGGAGCGTTGCTGCACCATTTGAGCTCGAAAATCATCGGCGCCCGGTCGGTCCAAGGGCGGCAGGGCTTGGAGTGCATTGAGTAGTCGGGCGATGGTGTGGCCCACCGAGGAGATCTCCAACGGGGTCTGTTCCAATGCGTGGACCAAGAAGATTTTCACATAGGTGGCGACCAGTCCCTCGGCGCCTTCAAAGGGTAAGCGCTCTGTCCCGAAGTACTCTTCGGCGGTAGGGCCCCGCTGGGCGAGCGCGTCGCTGATGGTGAGCATTCCAAGCTCTTGGAGGGTCCACCACCAGATCATCAGTTCGGGCACGTCCAAGGCGGAGGTCACATGGTCTCGCACCGGCGGGGAGGGCAGTTCCGTCACCCCGTGTAAATCCAGGCCAATCATGCGTCCCACAACACGGATGTCATCGCGCTTCGGTGCGCCCTCTTCGGTCACCGTACGCGGGGTGGCCAGCCAGTCGTACAGCGCACGACTGCCAGAGATGATCTGCAAATCCAAAATCGTCGCGTAGCGGTCATCAACCTCTACCTCTTGGGCGATGTCATAGATGAGTTCGAAGTCCCATGGGGATTCTTCGTGCGGCAGGGTCAGATCGGTGATCTGGGCGTGGGCGTGATGCCACCGTTCTGGTTCCAGACTCGTGCGGAGTCGGAACTGTAAATAATATTTGACGATTTCCAATGCGGTGCCAAGGTATTTTGGATCGGTGCGCTCGTGCACCAGGAGCATCCAGTCGTCAAAGTCCTCCGGGTCGTGGGGATTGAGTTCGACGTCGTAGGCTTCGTGCACCATGGTCGAAAAGATCTCGACGACCTTGCTGGCGATATCGGAAACCTCGGATTGGCTTTTGAGCCAGGTTTCGAAATCGGTCAGATACTGTTGCGGGGTGGCACGCAGGCCGGCGAGCAGCTCCTCGGCTGGCTGCTCCTCATCTTGGGCAGGAAGCACTTCGTCCAAGACGTCCTCAAAGGCTGTGTTTCGGTGATTGGCGATGGCCTGCACGGTGGCGGTGAGCAGCAGCACCCCGGCCCGAGACACTTCAAATCCGCCGTGCTCCCCTAGCAGGGCATCCAGCGAGCGGAAGGCTCGACCCTTGGCAGCCAACCCGAGGATGTGTTGAGCGGCAGCGCGGGTGGTGGTATCGACCTTCGGGATCTCAATGACGTGCAATCCGGGGTGGTACTGCTCGTTGCGATAGGTCGTGTCCAGCGTTTCGATGGTGACCCCGGTCAGGTGTCCGCTGCTGGGCCGGTGGCGTGTGGGGACCGGCCCGATCGACCCAAAGAGCACTTGAATTTGGGCCCCATCCTGGGCATGGTGGGCGGCCAGGAGTTCACGAAGGGTATTGACGGTCCGGGCCCGTTGCTCGCCCACGGGGGTGCTGAGTTCCAGGTTGTGGCGTTCTACGACCCGCATCATGGCAGCTTTGAGCAGCTCCGGGTCGGCTTCGTTGAGGTGTTCGACGTCAATGCCCTCGTCGGCAAGCAGCGGGGCGAGTTGGTCGATGAGATCAGCGGTAGGACCGGAGTAGTGCCGAATTTCGACGCCGGGGGGTAACTGCAAAAATCCTGGCTCGTCGAAGGGTGACTTGGACTCAGTCATATGGGCACGATAGCAGCGTCAGGGGCAGCCAGAATAGGTTCAGGCGTCTCTGGTGGCTTCCGCCGCGGATTGTCGGGCGTGTTCGGGCAGGTGCAGTTTGGCCATGACCGCATCGGTGCTGGCCGGTGGGCGCTGGGATCCTAGAGCCGAAACCAGCATGGTGACGACTAATACCAGCGGCACCGTCCACAGGGCTGGGTATTGCAGCATCGTGGTGGTTAGCCCGCCGGTGTCGCTAAATTGACCGGTCAACAGCGCGGTGAGCGAGATGATCGCTCCGGTGAGCATGCCGGTGATGGCACCGTGGACGGTCAGTCCGCGCCACCAGATGGCCAATAAGACGATCGGCGCCAGCGATGAAGCCGTGAACGTGAACACCATGGCCACCGCGCCTGCGAGCGCGAGGTCGGTGGTGACAAACGCAGCGATGATGGGCAACACCAGGGCAAGGATGGCCCCGATGCGGAACCCGCGCACGGTGCCGCCAAAGAATTCCTGGGATACCACTCCCGAGATGGACACGACCAGTCCCGAGGCGGTAGATAAGAACGCGGCGAAGGCGCCGCCGGCGACCAGCGCGGTCAGCAAATCGCCCAGCAACCCGTTGAATAGGGCCTCCGGTAGGTGCAGGAGGGCGGTGTCGGTGGTCGTACCGGCACTCAGTTCTGGCAGCACGGCCCGGGCGACGACGCCCAAAATGATGGGCAGCACGTAAAACGCGGCTAGTAACCCCAGTAGGAGCACGGTGGTCCGGCGGGCCGAAGGACCATCGGGGTTGGTGTAGAACCGGACTAAGACGTGCGAGAGGCCCAGCGTGCCCAACATCAGTGCTGCGACCAACGAGATGGTGCGATAGGTCGAGGTGTGCGTGTCGGCGACCAGAGCGACCTCAAAGGCGCTGGCAAAGTCCGGGAGGACGTCGGCTTCACCGGTCCCTAAACGCAGCACAATAAACACGGTGGGGATAAACAGCGCCGAGAGTTTAAACCAGTATTGGACGGCTTGGGCCATCGTCACCGAGCGCATCCCGCCGGAGACCACAGTGGGGAGCACGACCAGCACCACTATTGCCGGGCCCAACCAGGCCGGCAGTCCGGTCGTGGCCGACAGCGCAAGCGCGGCCCCGTGCAGTTGCGGGACGATGTAGAGCCACCCGGTGACAACCACGAGCAAAGCCGTGAGCCGGCGCAGTGCGGAGGACGGTAGTCGCAGGCTCATCAGGTCCGGGATGGTGTAGGCCCCGGATCGGCGCAGCGGTGCGGCCACAAACACCAACAGCGACAGAAACCCTGCGGTGTAGCCGACCGGGAACCACAGGCCGTGGGTGCCAAAGGCCATGATGAGACCGGCTACGCCGAGAAACGACGCGGCCGAGAGGTACTCGCCGGCAATGGCTGAGGCATTCATCCACGGTGGCACCCGGCGAGAGGCCACGTAGAAGTCTCGGGTGGTGCGGGTGCGGCTCAGCCCGAAGACGCTGATCAGGATGGTCACGACACAGACCGTCCCGATGGACAGCAAGACTAATAGCGCATCATCGATCATGGGTTCGCCGCCTCGGGCTGGTCGAAGCGAATTTGCTGTTCTTGCGCGGTGGCGCGGCGCACGTAGAACCAGCCCAAAAAGAGCAGAAATGGGATTACGACTGTCACCGGAAAGAGCCACTCGAACGGGACTCCGACCAGCTTAGTGGCGGCCAGGGCCGGGCTGAAGTGGAATGCCAGATTCCCAGCCACCACCATTCCGATGAACCAGGCCATCAACGTGACCGCCAGTCGTAATTGGGTGCGCATCAGGCGGCGCACGGTCTGTTCGATGACGGGTTGTTGATGTTGGCGGGCACGATCTGCTGGATTGTGCAGCACCTCTTGGACGCTGGGCGACCCGGTGGGCATCTCAACGGGTACTCGTCGAGCGCGCATGGCGCGGATGGTGTCGGGCACTTCGGCGGGCGGTTCGGGCTCTCGAATCAGGTCGAGTTCGAAATCCTCATCGTCCTGGTACTGCGGAGTCATCCACCACTCCGGGGCACCGTGCGGAAATTTAGCTGTTTCAGGCGCTGGCGTACCTGCGGCATGAGTCGGCGGCTTACCGGCAGTTCGGTGTCCTCCAGATAGATGCGCATCCGGCCATCTTGCTGGACGATCTTCGTTGCGTAATTCAAGTTGACGATATGCGAGCGGTGAATGCGCACGAAATCGTAAGTCGCCCATTCCTCTTCGATTCCGGCCAGCGACAATCGCACCAAGTAAGAGTCATCTGCGGTGTAGATTCGGGCGTAATCGCCTTGGGCCTGGGCCCAGCGGATGTTGCGAATCGGCAGAAGTAACTGTTGTGGCCCCTGTTGGACCGCGATTCGGCCTTGATCCGGGAGCTGGGTCACCGGCCCGGTATCGATTCGGTTGAGCGTTTTGCGCAACGCGTCGTGCAGTCGTGCCGGGCGGACCGGTTTCAGCAGATAGTCCAGGGCGTCCAATTCGAAGGCGTGCACGGCGGGGCGGGCATCGGCGGTCACAAATACCACGTGCGGGGCGTCGCTGGTTTCTTGCCGGCGCAATTCGCGGGCCAGATCCATGCCCGTGGGGCCCGGCATATGAATATCTAATAGCACGACATCAATGCGATGGCGCCGGAGCACTTCTTTGGCTTGGGCCACATCGGTTGCGGTGTGCACTTCGCCCACCAGCGGGTCAGCTTCCAACAGCCATTGCATTTGCTGGACGGCTGGCAGTTCATCATCGACGGTGAGTACCCGCAGCCCGCGTTCGGCAGAAGGGGTCATTGAAAACCTCCAGTGGCCGGGGTGACGATACGGGCGGGTGTAACAAATTTCGGGATGCGCATGGACACGCTCATGCCGGCATCGATGGCCGTTTCGATGTGCAGGCCGTGGCCGGGACCGTAGGCTTGGCGTAAGCGCAAATCAACGTTGCGGAGCCCCACGTGGGAGCCTTCGGCTTCGCCGCGCATCAGTTTGGCCATAAATTCTGGGTCTGCTCCTGCTCCGCCGTCCTCAACACTAATTTCAGCGTAGGTATCGGAGTCTTTGGCGCGGACAAATACCTGACCTTCGTGCTGGCTGTCATAGATGCCGTGCCGCACGGCGTTTTCGACCAGCGGTTGGACACTGAGAAACGGGATTTGCAGTCCCAGCACTTCGGGGGCAATATCTAGGCTGACCTGTAAACGCTCCCCGAAGCGAGCTTTTTCTAGAATGACGTAGCGTTCCACCGCCGTCAGTTCATCCTCTAGCGTCGTGAAGTCGCCTTCGGTGCCCAGTGAGTAGCGGATGAAATCCGCGAAATCGACCAGTAGTTCGCGAGCGCGTGTCGGGTCAACGGGGATCAGCCCGGCGATGGCGTTGAGGGAGTTATAGATAAAGTGCGGTGAAATCTGAGCTCTGAGACTGCGTAATTGCGCCTCGACCAGCTGCTCGCGAGTCAGCTCGACGAGTTCTTGATAGTCCGGTTCGACCTCTGCGGTCTGTTGCCGAGCTTTCCGACGAAAGATCATGCGATCACCTCCCTTTGACGCCACAACACCGACAGCGCTGCTGCCGGTGGCCTGTTGTAGTTACCTCTAACATACTCCAAACCCCCGGCGACTCTGCTCACCTTCGTCCCCTCGGATGCCGCTCGACTCGCAGACCAAGCCGCTTAGCGCACAACGCGACGCTTGGGCTTCCGTGACACAGGTCACAGGGCTACGGTGTGTGCCAGTACACATCATCCATCGAGCTCCTTGTGGAAGGGACCCTCATGAGTACCGTTGATTATTCGGACTTCTCATCAGTCCAAAAAGCT
>CALBOC010000317.1 GCA_937896705.1 uncultured Micrococcaceae bacterium
AACGCCAGCACACCATCGGCATAGTTCGCGGTGATGTTGTCGGTGTCGAGGTTCTCACCGAGAACTAATTGCCGACTGAAGTGTCCGCGTGGGCGTTCGGCTGCTAACCGTTCGACCTCATCGGACATCGATTCGCGGTGGGCGTTGACGGTCACGACGTTGCGTTCGACGTCCAAGTCGATGCTCGACGGATCCACTCCGGGTAGGTCGAATTCGACGTGGAACGTGTCGCCATCACGCCAAGCGTCCATGAGCATCATGGTTGGACGCGATGTCGTGCCGGTCGTGCCCAACAGCTGTTGGGTCAGTCGATCGATCTCACGGAACGGATCTGTGCGCATCAGCATGCATACTCCTTTCATTCGACATAAAATCACGGGTTAGACGGGAGCTCCATTGGCTCCTCTAATTCATGGATATACCAGAATGTAAAAAATAATGCAAGCGCCTCTGACTGGGAGAGCTATCGCTTTCAAGCTTGTCAGCCCAGAATTCAAAGCGACACATTTTGGTTGCGCTGCGATAGGAGTTCAAGCACGATGGTTTATATGAGACCAAGCCCGTATGGTCTTGAAACTCAGTGGTGATGATGCAAGGCTGAGAGCCCAGCGAAAGGAGTCGTTATGCCAGCGAAAAACCAGAAACCGCAGGTGGAAGTTCCTGAAGAAGTGCTGATCGACCAGTTCGTCGGAGACGACGAGGAAGAAGATCACCCGGTGGTTCCGCAGGCCAAGCCGGAAACGGTCAGCGAAGTGGACTGGGTGGACCAGCAGACCGATGTTCCCATCGAAGAAGACGACGACCAATATTCATAACAGGGTATAAGCACATGCCTCAGGGGCGCTCCGGTCAGAAACCGGGGCGCCCCTGAGTGTGTAGGGCAACGGGGCGGGTTAGAAGAAGCCCTGCGGTTTTTCGGTATACGACACCAGCAGGTTCTTGGTCTGCTGATAGGCCTCGAGCAACATCAGGTGGGTTTCACGGCCAAAGCCCGACATTTTATAACCGCCAAACGCCGCGTGAGCCGGATACGAGTGGTAGTTGTTGACCCAGACGCGGCCGGCTTGGATTTCTCGACCCGCTCGGTAGGCAACATTGCCGTTGCGCGACCAGACCCCGGCGCCCAAGCCGAACAGGGTGTCGTTGGCAATCGACAGCGCATCGTCATAATCTTTGAAGGTCGTGGTGGCGACGACCGGACCAAAAATCTCTTCTTGGAAGACTCGCATATCGTTGGTGCCGCGCAGCACGGTCGGGGCCACATAGTAGCCACCGGATAGTTCTCCGCCCAGATCCACCGCTTCACCGCCGGCGAGGACTTCGGCGCCACCTTGTTTGCCGATGTCGATGTAGGACAGGATCTTTTCGAACTGATCATTCGATGCTTGGGCGCCCATCATGGTCTCGGTGTCCAACGGGTTGCCCTGTTTAATCTGGCTGACGCGCGCCAAGCCGAGGTCATAGAAATCATCGGCAATGTTTTCTTGGATCAGCGCGCGGGAGGGTGCGGTGCAGACCTCGCCCTGGTTCAGTGCAAAGAATGCGAAGCCTTCGAGAGCTTTATCCAAGAAACCATCGTCGGCGTCCATCACATCACCGAAGAAGATGTTGGGGGACTTGCCGCCGAGTTCCAGCGATACCGGGATGATATTTTCGGTCGCGTATTGCATGATCATGCGCCCGGTGGTGGTTTCTCCGGTGAACGCGATTTTGCCGATGCGCGGCGACGACGCCAGGGGTTTGCCGGCTTCTAGACCAAAGCCATTGACGACATTGAGTACACCGGGTGGAATAAGGTCGCCGACCAGTTCCAGCAAGACCATGATCGATGCCGGGGTTTGTTCGGCGGGCTTCAAGACGATGCAGTTGCCGCCGGCCAGCGCGGGAGCGATTTTCCAGGTGGCCATCAGGATGGGGAAGTTCCAGGGAATGATTTGTCCGACCACGCCGAGCGGTTCGTGGTAGTGATAAGCCACCGTGTCCTCATCGACTTGGGATAGCGTGCCTTCTTGAGCGCGGATTGCCCCGGCGAAATAGCGTAGATGGTCGATCGCCAACGGGATGTCGGCGTTGAGGGTTTCACGTACTGCTTTGCCGTTGTCCCAGGATTCGGCAACCGCGAGCATTTCGAGGTTGTCTTCCATGCGGTCGGCAATTTTTAACAGCATGGATGCTCGTTCGGTGGCCGAGGACTTATTCCAGCTGGGCGCGGCCTTGTGCGCGGCGTCAAGAGCTGCATCAATATCCTCGGCGGTGCCGCGGGCAATTTCGCAAAAACACTGGCCGGTGATCGGGGTGGAGTTTTCAAAGTACTGGCCCTTGACGGGGGCGACCCATTCACCACCGATGTAGTGCTCGTAACGTGGTTTGAAGTCAATGACAGCGCCATCGGTATTGGGGTTTGCGTAGACAACCATGACGGGTACCTTTCCCTAGTGATGTGACATGCAAGTGTGTCGTATATCACCCTAGGGTCGGTGGGGTTGCATTGGGGTTGCAGCGCTATGCGACGCAGCGCTA
>CALBOC010000318.1 GCA_937896705.1 uncultured Micrococcaceae bacterium
GGCGCGTACGAATACACCCGTTCAATTTTCATCCCAAAGCTCCCCTCACTCGCCAGACTCAGTCTAATACGTGCGCGGAAACCAGTTTTGCGGGGCTATTTGGCGCGCCGAGACAACGCGTCGATGAGCATCCGGAGGATGACGAGCCCCAAGAACACCGCGAAAACGATATTGGCTGTGGCCGGTTCCATTGCATAGGCCGCCCATACGCCTACCGGTGTGGCGAAGGCTGCAGCACCACCGATCACCATGGCCGCAGGCGGGTCGACGTTTCGGCGTCGCAGGTTGGCCAGCGTGCCCGACGCTCCGGTGGCGATAATGACCAACAGTGAGGTTCCTTTGGCGACGAGGTCGCTGGCGCCGAAGAGTACAACGAGTAACGGCACGATGATCACCCCGCCACCAATGCCCAGCAGCCCAGACATCACGCCGGTAAATAACCCGAGTAGTACGAGCCCGGCGCCTAACAACCAATCGATTTCGACCACGGCATCACGTGACGGAATGACGACAAACAACGAGGCGATCACCGCCAGCATGAACACAATGAAGCCCCACAACACGACCCGGTGGGGCAGCACTGTCAGCAGCCAGGAGCCGATCGGGGCGCCAAAAATTGACCCGGCTGCCAAGAGCACGGCCATCAGTACATTCACGTTGCCATCCATCGCGTAGGTGATGACGCCGACAATGGCCGGGAGCACGACAGCCAGCAGTGACGTGCCGACTGAGATGCGCGTGTAGTACCCGAAGACGTAGACCAGCGCAGGCAGGATGATGATGCCCCCACCGATCCCAAACAATCCCGAGGCTAGCCCCACGGCGAGCCCGAGCAGAATCAGCCCGAGCCAGTTTCGTTTTTCGGGGAGGGTCAATGCTGTCACAGCTGCTCTACTCACATTCGCGGGTTATCTACCGCACTGAGAGTAGCACTGTCTGGCCAGCGAATTTCCTGATGAGCTTGCTCAAAGGTCGGAATTCGCCGAACGGGTCGGCGTCGGTCACAACCCGAGGTCGCTGAGACCTGGATGATCTTCCGGGCGTGGGGTGCCGAATTCCCAGTGGAACTTGCGGTCGGCTTCGGCGATCTTCACGTCGTTGATGCTGGCATGCCGATGTGACATCAACCCGTCGCTATCGAACTCCCAATTCTCATTACCGTAGGCGCGGTACCATTGCCCCTCGGGCGATTGATACTCGTAGCAGTAGCGGGCTGCGATGCGGTTCTCGGTAAATGCCCAAAGTTCTTTGATGAGTCGGTAGTTCAGTTCCTTGGACCATTTGTCTTTGAGGAACTCGATAATCTCATCGCGGCCTTGCAGGAAGGTGTCGCGGTTGCGCCATTTGCTATCCGGAGTATAGGCCAGGGCGACCTTTTCTGGTTCTTGTTTATTCCAGGCGTCCTCGGCGCCACGCACCTTCTTGATGGCAGATTCGCGGTCAAAGGGTGGCACAGGTGGTCGAGCAGACATGATGAACCTCCGACGAAATAAGTTGGATTCCCTCCCCCACCCTAGTGACGCGATTCGGCAGTGACCAGGGATGCTCACGCCTTCGAGCTTATTCCGCAGCGTGTTGCAAAATGCTCAATATCTCACCGGGCACGGAGTAAAACGGCGAATGACCCGAGTCCAATTCGTGGATGCAGGCCGGGGCGCGTTGTGCCATGAGTCGCTGCAACGCCGGTGGGACAGCGCGATCACGCGTACAGACCACGTATTCTGCGGGCGGCAAGATGGTGTCACCCAAGCTGACCGGGGTCTCGAAGAGTTGCAGCGGTTGCGGCCCCATCTTCTCGATCGCGCTGCGGGCCAGTTCCTCCGGCACGTCAGGGTAGAACACCGTGCGCGCTCCGGCGGGGTCGAAAGTACCGATGGGCGGGTCGCCGGTGACGGTGAGATACTCCTCGAACTGACTGTCGGCGCCTTCTGGCAGATGCGCCAGATCCAACAATGATTCCCCGTCGTCGGGGCGAAACGCTGCCAGATAAACCAACTTGGCAACCAGCGCCGGTACTTCAGCCGCGGCCTGAGTGACGACAACGCCGCCCATGCTGTGGCCCACCAGCACGGCGGGAGCATCCAGCGAGCGCAAACAGTCCACGACGCGTTGGGCCGTTGAAGCCAGCTTCACCTCGGATAAGGGCGTTGGATCCTGCCCTGCTCCAGGAAGGTCAGGGGCGAGCACCGTGTGGCCTGCGGTGCGCAGGTTATCGGCCAGATGCGCCCAGCACCATGCGCCGTCGAACGCTCCGTGGACCAGAACAAAGTGTGTCATGACAGTGCCTCGTTTCGGCTCAGTCTGTCAACGTGTGCAGATCATCATAGCGCGCGGCGAGACGAGGAAGAATACCCCGGGCGAGTTTTTATACAGTTGCATCGGCGGCTTTCGGATTGCCGCGAAAGCAATACGCGGTGACGGCTGCGGCACAGATCGCTACCACGCCGACCATCAGCAGGATCATGAGGTAGGCATCATCGTAGGCTTGCACTGCTTCCGGGCCATGCACCGGATGGTCGACCCCGTGGTCAACATCGGCGGCGACCTCCGAGGGCGCGGTCAGCGAATAGAACAATGGCAGCAACGAACCGAATACCGCCACCGAGAGTAGCGTGCCGAATTCATAGGACACCGCTTCCACGGAAGAGGCCATCCCGGCTTTGTCTACGGGCGCGGCGCCAAGGATCGCTGTGGAGGCCACCGACGATGCCAGACCACTACCGAGTCCGACCAGCAACAGACTGGTAATGAAGGGCACCAGGGAGTCGCCGCCGAAGGTCCACCACGCACCGCCGATACCGACTGCCATGAGGGCAAACCCGCCGGAGATTAATGGGATGAATCCGACGCGATGCAGAATAGAGCCACCCAGCAACGCTGCGGGTATGGCTGGAACGGCGACCGACGCGACAAGCGCTCCGGCTTCTAGTGGTGTGAACCCACCGGCGGTCTGAAAGCGCTGGGTCGTCATGAGTTCGACCCCGGCCACGACAAACATCATCAGCCCGGCGGCCAGGACACCACCGGTAAAGATGCGGTTTCGGAAGATGTGCACATCCAGCAATGGCTGCTCGAGCCCGCGCTGCCGGAAGATAAACAGCAACAGGCCGATGACTCCTACGACCGTGGAAGTGCCCAGCAGCCAGGCGGCACGATCTGGGTTGGCGAGTTCTTTGATGGCCATGACCAGGCCGACCATCGCCAGCATCGCCCAGACCGAAGAAATCAGATCCCAGTGTTTATGCGGGTTAGCAATGTTCGGTGGGGCAACCATAAGGGTGGCGATCAGCGTCACGATCACGACCGGCACGTTGATCAGAAACAC
>CALBOC010000319.1 GCA_937896705.1 uncultured Micrococcaceae bacterium
ATCACCGCTGATGACCTGAAAGCCATGGCCGCAGCCACCGGGCCAAAGGTCACGATATTTCTGCCGACCGCTCCACCACAACATCAGCCACAAGATACCGCCACACGTGTTAAATCCCTGGTGAACGAAGCACGACGTAAGCTCGTCAACGCTGGGGTCCCCGAATCGGACGCCAAAGATATGTTGGCTTCCTTTGATGCCATCGCCACTGATGCGCCGTTCCTACGTCAGCAGGGCGAATCACTTGCCCTCTTCGCTGCCAAAGGACTCAACCTCATCTATCGACTCGGCGTTCCCGTGTCCGAATACACCCACGTAGCAGAACATTTCGTGCTGCGACCTATCTCTGAATCCCTCACAAAATCCCACGCATACTACATTCTGGCGATCTCGCGGAAGAAAGTACGCGTCCTTGATGCCACCAAAGATTCTGTTGTCCAGCTCGATTTGCAGGACATCGTTCCCGAATCGTTTGAAGATGTTGTCGACACCGATGACCGGCAGTCGCCCTTGAAGAACCGGCCGGTGGGCAATGCTGGCACGATGTTCCAAGGCCACGGCGGTGCAGCTGATACACAAAGCACCGAAATTGAACGGTTCCTGCACGAAGTTGGCTCATCGCTGGGCGATCTTCTCGGCAGGGCTCGCTCCCAGCCGATGGTTCTGGCTGGTGTCGCGGAAAACGTTTCATCGGTCAAAGCAGCCTCCTCCTACCCTGTCGTCGCTGACGACTTTATTTCGGGCAATCCTGATGCCACCACCAACCGCGATTTGCAGCAATCCGGCTGGGAAGTTGTGCGCCCGCACTTTGCGGCCAACGATGATGCCGCATACGAGCGCTTCGCAGACGTTTCCGGCACCGGTCTGGGTGAAACACAGCCAGACCTGATCCGCGAGGCGGCAGTCGCCGGCCGGGTAGATACGTTGTTTATCAACCCTTCACTGAACGCTTCGGACGGCACAGGGGACGTGAACACCGCGATCTTACACACCAAACTCAACTCCGGAGATATCGTCATCATCTCCGATGGTCGTGTGGAAAACGTCGCGGCACTCATGCGCTACTAGAAGCCTGAAGCCCAGAGACCCCTCGAGAAACGTTTTGATGTTTTTCGAGGGGTCTTGTGCGCTCTGACACCACCCCCACACAATGACGTGGCATCGGCGCTTAGTAATACAGCGCAGCCGCGAAATTTTTTCTCAAGCCCCACGTGACAGGCAGAAACGCTACTGAACAGGCACGTGACCGAACAGCATAATGTGACATATTTCAATTCCAACGCCGCATTCGTGACATGCTGATGAACATGCGCTTGGATCATGTTTCTTATGCTGTAGGTCCGGAAGGACTCCATGCCACCGCCGATAAGATGGCCGAGCTTCTCGGCATCGATTGGGTTAACGGTGGGCTACACCCGCGCTTCGGGACGCGCAACCTCTTTTTCCCGATGAAAAACAGACAATACTTTGAGATCGTCGAGGTGCTGGAGCACCCAGCAGCCGAAAAAGCGCCCTTCGGGCAGGCCGTTCGGGCTCGTTCGAACATGGGTGGCGGTTGGATGGGTTGGGTCGTATCCGTCGACGACATGGCCCCGTTCGAAGAACGCCTTGACCGTCGCGCCGTGCCCGGTGCCAGGACCTTCCCAGATGGTCGCACTTTAGAGTGGCAACAGATCGGCATTAAGGGTCTGATCGCAGATCCACAGGTGCCTTACATTCTGCGATGGAACGAAGGCACCGAAGACCTTCACCCTTCGCAGGCCGAACCCGCTGAAGCCGCGATTGAGTCCATCACCCTTGCCGGCAACCGGCCGCGAGTTCGAGATTGGCTGGGATTGGCCGATACCGATGAGATGGTCGAAGATCTAAACATCAAATACATCTCCCCCTCCGGTACACCCGGAATCGCAGAAGTAACGTTTTCGACACCTAAAGGTCTAGTGACGGTTTAGAAGTACCAAGAATTCCGATGAAACAAAAACGGTCATTGGGCGGGCAACATATTACCCAGCCCAATGACCGTTTTTATTTCTGAAGTGTATCGTTCACGCCCTGCAGCGTGGCTCAGAGCGCCGATTTAGGAATCAGCAACCTGGATCCGAAGTTCGTTGGCCCAAGGATCTTCAAAGCGAACGGTTTGACCGTCATCAGCGACTTGGACGCCGTAGTGCTTGACGCGTTCGGTGACTTCCCCAAGGGCATCGTCGGACGGCAATACGATATCGACTTGTCCCAAACCTAAGGTGTTGTCACGACGACCCGCGCCGCGGCTATTCCAGATATTCATCGCCATGTGGTGATGATATCCGCCAGCACTGACGAATAATGCTCCTGGATAATTCGCTTGCGTCGCTTCAAAACCGAGCCAATCGACATAGAATTTCTGTGCCCCGGCGATGTCCCCGACCTGTAAGTGCACGTGTCCGATTTCTGCGTCGCCGATAACAGGGTTCTGGATGGCATCTTCGGTGAGATAGTCGCGCAGGTATTGGTTGGGATCTAGAAAGAGACTGTCCATCTCGACTTGACCGTGCACCCAGCTCCATTCGCTTCGATCGCGGTCCCAGTAGAGTTCAATCCCGTTGCCTTCTGGGTCGTTGAAGTAAAACGCTTTACTGACCAGGTGATCTGAGCTTCCGGTGAAGGAATTGGGGGCATATTGAGCTACTGAGTACACAGCCGCAGCCAAGGCAGTCTCGGTTTCAAATAGGATCGCGGTGTGAAATAGCCCGGCTGCGCGGCGCGAGGCGTGCTGCAGTTCCGGCGCATGTTCCAAGATCACCAGTGGACGATTCCCACGACCGATAATGGCCGATGAACCCTCTTGGGCAATCACCCGCAGCGGCAGGGCCTGGGTGTAGTACTTGATCATGTTGTCTAGGTCAGCGACCTTCAAGGTCACCGCACCCATTTCAGTATCGTCTGCAAGTCGGGTGGTTTCGATGGGATCTATCTGTTGAGTCATTCGGATTCCTCTCGGTTCAGTCTCACAGCAAACTCGGTCTGCCGTTAAAATTTGAAGCAACTGATTCCAGTATAGGTGACTTTCCGCAGAAAGTCATATTCAGTGGTCGAGTTGATCCAAGATGGCGTTTAATCGGTCACGCTGTCGCGCATCCACTGCAAATACCCTGAGCTTCCATCGACAATCGGTATCACTACGACTTCTGGTTCGTCGTATGAATGCTGTTGGGCCAAGAGCTTCTTGAGTTGCGCGACCGCCGTGCTGGTGGTTTTGAAGGACAACAGGAATTCTGGATCCTGCTGCACCTGACCCTCCCAACGGTAGTAACTTTGCACTTGGGAGACTTGCACACAGGCGGCCAGCTGCCGATCTATCGCTGCTGCGGCGAGCTGTTGCACTTCCTCAGCGGAGTCGGTGGTGGTCTGGACGATAACAAATTCAGCAGTGGTCATGCAGCCAGTCTGCCTGAATCACCATCGCACCGGAAGGCTCGAAGCGACGGTCCTACTGCACGTTGCTGGTACGTAGTTTGTTCGGCTGTTTTACATTCAGTAAGGCACCGATGTAGCGAATAGCGCCGCGCCGGCGATAGGCAAATAGCATCGCAGCGACGATCAGGGACGGCGTCAACCCTGCGATCATGTCGGTCATGGTGTCAAAGTTTCCGCCTTGGGTTCTGGTGTCAAACGTCAGATCGAAGAAGAATTCGCCGATTTCCCATGCCAGGGCGATGAATGCTTTCGCAGTAATCAGCATGACGATCTCGACCCACACCGGAAGCTGGAGTCGGTATGCATCGAGTGTTTTACCCAGCGCTAAAATCAGGGCGAAACTGGCAAAGACCCCCGAGTACAAGTGCACTAGGGTATCCCAGGGTTGCCATATTTCATACCAGCGCCAATACCCTCCCAGGTACGGGCCCGTCACTAGTAGCAGGGCGTACTGCAGCTGGATACTCAGCGGTACCTGCAGTTTGACCCAGCGCTCGGTAAGGAAGGGTGCGAAAACCAAGACAACGACAATGACTCCGATCGAGAGGTTGCGCCAGTCTTGAGCAATCAGTGCTAGCACGGCCGAGACGACGAAGAGCATGCCAGCAAGGATCATCGGCCAATGACGGTACGTCTGGGCGGTAGTCGTGGGTTGTACAGTGTTGACGCTTGAAGTGTGCATTATTTTTCACCATACCGACGCTTCCCGATCCTGGCGATGTCTGGTCAGAAATTTAGCTCGGAAAGGATTCATCACATTGAAGCGAGAATCGCGACATAGTGACACGCCCAGGCAATGACGGTGCATACGTGAAAGATTTCATGAAACCCAAAGGAGTACGGGAAAAAGTTCGGTCGTTTGATGGCATAGACCACCGCGCCGAGCGTATAGAACACCCCACCTAAAACAATGAACGTGACGACCAGGCCCCCGCTGGCCGCATAGAAGTCGGGCAAATACCAGACCGCCACCCAGCCCAGGGCGATGTAGATCGGCACATACAGCCACCGTGGCGCCCAGATCCAAAACTGGCGCATCAGAATGCCGCCCAATGCGGCTATCCAGATGACGGTCAGGAGGAGTTGCATCTGACTTTCAGGCAGTAGCATCACGGCTAAGGGAGTGTACGTGCCGGCAATGAGCAGAAAAATGTTGGAATGATCAAGCCTGCGCAATGCTGCGGTAACTCGTGGCGACCAGTTTCCTCGGTGATACACCGCCGAGGAGCCGAACAGGACCACCGAGCAGATCCCGAAGATGGCCACGCTGAAACGCTCATGGAATGTTTCAGGAACAGCGACTGACAGCATGGTGGCGATCAATACCAGCGGAGTCGCAACCAAGTGGATCCAACCCCGGGCGCGAGGTTTCGTGAGGAGAGCTTTCGGATCGACTCGGGATCGATTCGTTCGCGCCGTGGTTGGTTTTGATGTCATCTATGCTCCGGGTTGTCACGTTGGTACGGGGCCATCTAGTGGAAGAGCGCCCTGCGGTGCGCAGTTCACTGGCTCGGTGCGACCACGGCGGCTTCGTGTGGGCAGCCGGTAGGAGTCGCGGTGCCCTAGGGGGTTGGCTTGACCGTAACACACCGTTTTCGCACCGACAATGCTCGCTTAAAGCCATGAGACACAACCGCTTCTGACAGCTGGATAAGATGGAATCATGCCTGTCACCCGTGCTGCGATGCTCAGTCGTCGACTTCTCCCATCAGTCCCCGGACAAATCGCGGCACAGCTGGCGGACTATGACTGGCGGACCGCACAAGTGGTGGAACGCGGAAAAGATCACACTATCCTGATCGCTGATGACCTTGCGGTGGCGCGCATTCCACGCCAGCTCGACCCAGATCTTGACCGCAAAGTGCAATTGCTCAGCGACCTTGACCTGCCCTGGCTGGTGCCCACACCGCTATCGGAGGTTGAGCACGGGGTGCTCCAGACTTATCTTCCTGGCACGGCACACCCGCACGGTAGCGGTGAGCCCCACAGACTGGCTGATATTGTGTCCGTATTTGAGGCCTACAACACCGCAGATTTGGGACTCAACGTCCCCTTTGCTCAGCGGGGCCGGATCACGCGGCAGAAGCTTGAAACATTGGATGCGGTCGTACCTGATCGGATGGCGTGGGCGATTGCCGAACATGTGCACGGGTGGACAGATGATCAGGTGGGTTCCGGTCTGGTGCATGGTGACCTGGCCGGGCACAATATGCATTGGGTCGACGACGAATTGGTCGGCATTTTGGATTGGGATTATGCGGCCAACTGGGATACCGCACTGAATGC
>CALBOC010000320.1 GCA_937896705.1 uncultured Micrococcaceae bacterium
CCAACGCCGCCCTTGAGGCTGGAAATTGAAATTACCTGCACTACGATTGCACCTAATTTATGGGATAGAAGATTTGGTCGATAACACATTCTAACAAGCTCTGGATGAACTTCTGGGAGAGGACAGTTCAAGTACACAGTTTTTGCAACGAGCGCGAACGTGGGTAGTATCACATATGTTCAATGTATACATAAGCGGTATTGTTGGACTTACCTGAGCGACTGTCACTAGCTGTGACAGCACAAACACCATGGAGGTACCTTGGCTGAAAATCAAGAGAACTCGGCCCAAAGCACCAGCGGTAACCCAATGTTTGAAAAAGTGTTGGTAGCTAACCGCGGGGAAATCGCTGTCCGTGCATTCCGCGCGTGTCACGAACTCGACGCCAAGACTGTTGCCGTTTTTCCCTACGAGGACCGCAACTCAATTCACCGGCAAAAAGCCGATGAGGCGTACCGGATTGGCGAAGAAGGCCATCCGGTGCGGGCCTATCTGGATGTCGATAGCATCGTAAAGGTAGCTCTCGAGTCAGGTGCTGACGCTATCTATCCAGGATATGGTTTCTTAGCCGAGAATGCCGAGCTCGCAAGAAAGGCTGCAGACAACGGTCTGACGTTTGTTGGTCCACCTGCTGAGGTGCTGGAGCAAACGGGCAACAAGGTTGCTTCCCTTCGTGCCGCCGAAAAAGCCGGTGTTCCCGTGTTGAAATCCACCGACCCTTCGGCAAGTGCCGATGAACTCATTGACCAAGCCGACAGCATTGGGTTTCCACTCTTTGTAAAAGCTGTCGCCGGTGGCGGCGGTCGAGGGATGCGCCGAGTCGAGACAGCCAAGGACCTCCCCGAGGCGCTCAAGTCAGCCATGCACGAGGCAGAGACCGCATTTGGTGACCCGACGGCTTTTCTTGAACAAGCAGTCCTGCGGCCACGACACATCGAAGTCCAGATCTTGGCCGACCACTACGGCAACGTCGTACACCTGTTTGAACGCGACTGCTCGATGCAGCGTCGTCACCAGAAAGTGATCGAGATTGCGCCCGCTCCGAACCTAGACGACGAGCTACGTCAGCGGCTCTATGATGATGCCGTGAAGTTCGCCAAGGCGATGGACTACCGCAACGCCGGTACGGTGGAGTTCTTGGTGGATACTGAAGGGCCACGTGCTGGCCAGCACGTATTTATTGAGATGAACCCTCGTATCCAGGTCGAGCACACCATCACCGAAGAAATCACCGACATCGACCTGGTAGCTACCCAGCTCCGTATTGCCGCTGGTGCCTCCCTCGAAGATCTCAACATCCGACAAGAGGATCTTTATGTTCGTGGGTCGGCCATCCAGTGTCGTATCACGACCGAAGATCCAGCCAATGACTTCCGCCCGGACACCGGGAAAATCACCGCTTATCGTTCAGCAGGTGGCTCGGGTATTCGCCTGGATGGTGGCACCATCTACACCGGCGCCGAAATATCCCCGCACTTCGACTCCATGCTGGTGAAAATGTCAGCTCGCGGTCGGGATTTTAAGACCGCCCACCGCCGTGCGCGCCGGGCATTAGCCGAATTCCGTGTTCGCGGTGTGGCGACCAACATCCCGTTCCTCCTCAATGTTTTTGATAACCAGCAATTCATTGACGGGGATGTGGCCACCGACTTCATCGATAAGAACCCGTATCTCACCCAGGTCAACCGGTCCAAGGACCGCGGCTCACGCGCCCTGTCTTACCTGGCCGATGTCACAGTTAATCAACCCTTCGGACCACGCATTGAGGGAATGGATCCGCGACGCAAGCTGCCTCACTTCCCGGGCGACAAGTCTGATGAACCGGATCGCAGCCCCTTCGACGGACCGTCCCAGGTAGCGCCCCCATCGGGTTGGCGTGACGTGCTCTTAGAGCAAGGACCCGAGGGATTCGCCAAGGCGCTCAGAAATCATGCAGGCCTAGCGGTTACGGATACGACCTTCCGTGACGCCCACCAGTCCTTACTGGCCACCCGCATTCGCACCCGCGACATGTTGGCTGCGGCCCCAGCAGTATCGCACCTGCTGCCACAGCTGGTTTCAGCCGAGGTGTGGGGTGGAGCGACCTATGATGTCGCCCTGCGATTCCTTTCGGAAGATCCTTGGGATCGGTTGGCACGGCTACGCGAAGAAATGCCCAACATCCCATTGCAGATGTTGTTACGCGGACGAAACACGGTCGGGTACACCCCGTACCCACAGCGCGTGACGGAAGCCTTCGTAGAAGAAGCCGCGCAAACCGGGGTCGACATCTTCCGAATCTTCGATGCGCTCAATGACGTCAACCAGATCATTCCGGCAATCAGCGCGGTACGCGACAATACCTCTGCGGTTGCAGAGGCAGCACTGTGCTACACCGGCAACCTGTTAGACCCGAATGAGAAATTGTATACCCTCGACTACTACCTGGGCTTAGCCGAGGAAATGGTTGAAGCTGGCGCACACATCCTGGCCATCAAAGACATGGCGGGCCTGTTACGGCCAGCTGCTGCTACCAAACTGGTAACAGCGCTGCGCGACAACTTTGATCTGCCCGTACACCTCCACACGCACGATACCTCAGGGGGTCAACTGGCGACTCTGATGGCAGCATCAGCTGCCGGAGTCGATGCTGTTGATACAGCAGTGGCCGCGATGGCCGGTACCACCTCGCAAGTCTCGATGTCTGCGCTCGTCGCCGCCACAGATAACACAGAACGCGAAACCGGCCTGAACCTCGAGCACGTCGCAGGATTAGAACCTTATTGGGAAGCTGTCCGAGAGATTTACTCGCCATTCGAATCGGGTCTTCCAGCGCCAACCGGTCGGGTGTATGCGCACGAAATCCCCGGTGGTCAGCTCTCCAACCTGCGCCAGCAAGCTATCGCACTGGGGTTAGAAGAGCGCTTCGAGTCCATCGAGGATATGTATGCTGCCGCCAACGATATCCTGGGCGATATCGTGAAAGTCACCCCGTCCTCTAAGGTCGTAGGAGACCTCGCACTGGCTCTGGTGTCTGCAAATGCGGATCCGGCAGACTTTGAGGAAAACCCGCGCAACTACGACATCCCAGACTCAGTGATCGCGTTTCTGTCGGGCCAGTTGGGGGACCCGCCGGGTGGCTGGCCGGAACCATTCCGCACCAAAGCGCTTGAAGGTCGCAAAGCGACCGGCATCGAAATCGAAGACATCTCAGCTGAAGACGCAGCAAAATTGGATGAAGCTGGCGAGACGCGCCGGCGTACCCTAAACCGATTGCTCTTCCCCGGCCCGACCGCGGAATATGAGGAACACGTCCGGCAATATGGTGACACCTCTGTCCTGCACACCCGCGACTTCCTCTACGGCATGGTGGAAGGCCACGAGCATGTCATCTCCCTGGGTAAAGGCGTGCGTTTACTGACAACCCTGCAAGCCGTATCCGAAGCCGACGATAAGGGCATCCGGACGGTGATGGTGACATTGAACGGACAACAACGCCAGGTCGATGTGCGGGACCGGTCAATCGAATCCAGCGTCCATGAAGCCGAAAAAGCCGATACCTCCAATACGGGGCACCTCCCGGCACCATTTGCTGGGACCGTGACAGTCACCGCTGCAGAGGGTGACACCGTGGAGGTCGGGGACGCTGTCGCCACGATCGAAGCGATGAAGATGGAAGCCAGCATCACCGCACCGGTCGCGGGCACCATCGCACGTGTGGTCCTACCAAACCCGACCCCGGTCGCAGGAAATGACCTAATCCTCGTCATTGATCCTGCGTAACACCGCATGAACTAGGAAGTTATCACCGGATTCGGAACCGTTACACTAAAGGTCATGAGCATCGAACAGTATGATCTGGCCATCATCGGTTCCGGATCCGGTAATTCCGTTATCACCCCGT
>CALBOC010000321.1 GCA_937896705.1 uncultured Micrococcaceae bacterium
GCGGGCACCGGTGTGTTCGTACCACATGGCACCTTCGAAGTTGTAGGTGTGGACTTCGTTGATTGGGCGGTTGACCGGCAGCTGCTGGAAGTTCGTGCCGATGCGGTAGCGCTGCGCATCCTGGTAGGCGAAGTTGCGTCCCAGCAGCATCTTGTCGGGGGACATCCCAATGCCCGGAACCATATTGGCGGGGGAGAAGGCCGCTTGCTCGATTTGAGCAAAGTGGTTTTCTGGGTTGCGGTTCAGCTCCATGGTGCCGACCTTGATCCGTGGGTAGTCCTTCTTCGACCAGGTTTTGGTCAGATCGAATGGGTTGTACCGGTAGGTTTTGGCCTCGTCATACGGCATGATCTGGACCCACAGATCCCATGACGGGTTGTCGCCGCGAGCGATCGCATCGAAGAGGTCGCGACGGTGGAATTCAGCGTCTTCGCCGGCAAGTGCATCGGCTTCGGCATTGGATAGATGTTCCATACCCTGGTTGGTCAGGAAGTGGAATTTCACCCAGAAGCGCTCGCCTTCGGCGTTGGCCCACATGTAGGTGTGTGATCCGTAACCGTTCATGTTGCGCCAGGTCTTGGGAAGACCGCGGGGACCCATCAGGTAGGTGACCTGGTGGGCTGATTCTGGGTTCTGGCTCCAGAAGTCCCACTGCATGGTCGCGTCCCGCAGACCGGAAGCTGGGAGACGTTTTTGTGAGCGAATGAAGTGTGGGAACTTCATGGGGTCGCGCACAAAGAAGATCGGGGTGTTGTTGCCGACCAGGTCGAAGTTGCCCTCTTCGGTGTAGAACTTCAGAGCGAAACCACGGACGTCGCGCCAGGTGTCGGGAGAACCCAGTTCACCGGCCACAGTCGAGAACCGTGCCAGCATTTCGGTTTCTGCACCGGGCTGGAACATGGCAGCTTTGGTGTACTGTGACACATCTTCGGTCACAGTGAAGGTACCAAACGCGCCGGAGCCTTTAGCGTGCGGGCGGCGTTCGGGGATATTCATCCGGTTAAAGTGCTGCAGCGTTTCAACCAGGTGGCTGTCGTGCAACACGATAGGCCCGTCAGAACCAACGGACAGCGAGTTCCGGTCGCTGACTGCTGGAATGCCAGCCTGGGTGGTGGACCCGGTGGCGTGTGGGGTTTGCTTTTCGGCCATGTACTCGGTCTCCTTTAAAGACAGATGAGGTGGACTCGTAAATCGATCTCGCCGCTAGGCGGATACGGACTGTGTACCAGGAGCCGTGGCAGCAGTATCTTTCAGACATTGCATGCAAGTTCCGTGGTAGACCACATCTGCCGTATCAATAACCATGCCGTGTGTAGTTGCCGGTGTCATACACGGGGCACTGCCATGTTGGCAGGGGACATCTTCGATGCGTCCGCAATGCCGACAGTGCACGTGGTGGTGATTGTCGGGGCGTTGAATCTCGAACCGGGCGGCGGTTGGACCGAACTCCAGTTTGCGAATCAACTCGACATCTACCAACGACTGCACCACGGTGTAGATCGATTGGATCGTGATCTTTGGAAGGCTCAGGCGAACCTGCTGTAACAGTTCCTCAGCGGTAGCGTGTGGCAGCTGTTCCAGAGATTCCAACGTCGCAACGCGCTGCCGGGTGGAGCGTAAACCGGTCGCCCGAATACGCGCGGGCCACTCGTGCGGCTGTGCGGTCATTTGAACCTCCTGCAATTGATCGATACTCC
>CALBOC010000322.1 GCA_937896705.1 uncultured Micrococcaceae bacterium
ACCAGGTGACGCCATAATTCGTCCTGGGCTTTGAGGCGATCTTCGAGCACCCGACTGGTCACATACATGGCGATGACGTATGCGACCGCCCCGATCAGCAGGAAGCCCACGATGCTGAAGGATTCGAAGAAGAGCAGATTAATAAGCAGCGCGAAGACTGCGGCACCTGCAGCGGCCGCCATCCAGGTCCAGGACGGCTTCCGGTTTGCGGTCAGTGAGTCCAACCGCTTCATCTTGTTGCGTGGGGGCATATCTTCTGGCTTCTTCCGACCGTGTGGGTCCTGAGAGGTGGGAGCCTTTGTCGTGGCGGTGGGACGGGAGGAAATTTGCGAACTCATGACAACCCCTCAGCTTTCTTCGCCTGACGGTCGACGATTGCTCTGGCGATGACGTTGACGACCAGTGTGATGACAAATAGCATCAGGCCCGCAGCGATCAGCTCGGCTTGGCGCTGGCCGAAGGCTTCCGGGAAGTTGAGTGCGATCTCGGAAGGAATTGTAGCATTGGCACCCGAGGTGATCAGCGACCACGAAAAAGCACCTGGCGATAGCACCATGGTCACGGCCATGGTCTCGCCCAAGGCTCGTCCAAGCGCCAGCATGATCGAAGAAATGATACCGGCCCGGGCGAACGGGAAAACGGTCATCTTGATCATTTCCCAGCGTGTACCGCCCAGCGCCAAGGCTGCTTCTTGGTGCAGGTGTGGGGTCTGAAGGAAGATCTCGCGACACAGCGCGGTCATAATCGGCAACACCATCACGGCCAGGACCACGCCGGAGGTCAGGATCGTGCGGCCGGTGTTAGATGGGTCACCGGCAAATAGCGGAATGAAACCCAGATTGTCGTGCAACCACTGGTAAATCGGCACCATCAGCGGGGCCAGGACGAGCATGCCCCATGCACCGTAGACCACCGATGGGATAGCAGCCAGCAAGTCGATCACGTACCCGATGGTCGAAGAGAATCGACGGGGTGCGTAGTGGCTGATGAATAATGAAACGCCGATGGCGATCGGGGTGGCCAGCAGCAGTGCGATGGCCGAAACGATAACGGTGCCTGCCATGAGCGGCCAGACATAAGACCAGAAATCGGTTGCCTCTTCTGCACCCGGGCCGAAGGCGTTGGGTGCGATGGCCGGCAAGGACCGAATGAGCAGGAAAGCCGCGACGAAGGCCAATACGACCAGAATGATGACGCCGCCGGTCCAGGATAGGCCATAAAAGACTTTATCCCCCACCGCGGAAGTGGTTCTACGCGCTTGAGTCTTGGTGCGCGGGGATGTGGTTGTCACGTTGTACTCCTGAAACGTTTACTGACTAAAAAGAGCCTTCAAGCTGATACCACCGCTTGTGGTGCCAGGCGGTGGTATCAGCTCGTGAAAGCCTAACGCGTGGCCTAGCCGGCTACGGAGATCGCTTCGATGCGTTCAGTGGCTTCGTCGCGGATGGTATCTGAGATTGGTGCAGAACCAGCTGATTCCTCAGCAGCTGCCTGACCTTCTTCAGAGATCACATAGTTGCCGAATGCTTTGACCTGCTCGACCAGACCTTCGTCTTCGTATGCATCACAGAAGATGTGGTAGGAGATCATGACAATCGGGTAAACGCCTTCTTCTTCGGTGCTGCGATCAAGGATGCGAGCGCCTTCGGAATCTGGGTCTTCTTCAGCTGATTCAACAGCAGATGCTGCAGCTTCAGCGGAGTATTCGACGTAGTCGTCGCCCACGCCAACAGCGACGGTGGACAGGCCACCGATCTGGGAGGCGTCAGCGTAGGTGATGGCTCCGTCGGTGTCGGTGGTCAGCGAGACGACACCGGAAGTCTGCTGAGCGGATTCACCGGTCAGGTCTTCCGGCCACGCATCGGAGGCTTCCCAGGACCAGGCGTCGCCGGCTGCGCCGCTGAGGTAGTCGGTGAAGTTTTCGGTGGTACCCGAGTCATCGGAGCGGTGCACCACGGTGATGTCGGTGGATGGCAGATCGACGTCTTCGTTCTGCTCGGCGATTTCGGCGTCATCCCAGGTGGTGATTTCGCCGGAGAATATATTGGCGATGGTCTCTGGGTTCATGTTCAGCGTGTCGACGCCTTCAAGGTTGAAGGCAACCGCTACCGGGGAGATGTAGGACGGCACATGGAAGGGGTTGCCTGAACCGCAAGCCTGTTCCTGTTCGTCGCTGTCCATCGCGGAGTCTGAGCCTGCGAAGCTGTACTGGCCGGCGATGAAACCTTCACGGCCCGAACCGGAACCGACCGGGTCGTAGTTCACACTCAGGTCAGGGTATGTTTCGGTGATACCGGAGGTCCATGCGGTCATGGCGGCTTCTTGCGAAGAAGCACCGCCACCCACGAGGTTGCCGGAGACTTCGGCTGCGGCGTCGTCGCCACCTGCGTTATTGCCGTTACCGCCATCAGCGGCGTCGTCGGATCCACAGGCTGCAAGGGCCAGCGCGGCTACTGAAGCGATAGCGGCCGAGCGGTAAAAGCGCGAAAACTTCACGATGTTTTCCTCTTTCGAGTTTGTTGTGAGATATGTCGTTGGACCGGCACAGGTGTGTGTGGCAGTGGCCCGAACTACCCATGAAGCTACGCAGGGCAGGTAACCTTCTGGCATTCGAAATATTAACGTTTGGTTAACTCTTGGCTACCGGCAGCTTTTCCCACTATTTTTTTGCAACCTCGTAGGATAAAGGCATGTCCGAGCGCATGCATACCACCCCGTT
>CALBOC010000323.1 GCA_937896705.1 uncultured Micrococcaceae bacterium
TATTTGACGCTATCGTCTCGGTGCACGACCGCGATGCCGGTGATTTCCGTTTGACCATAGATTTGCTTCAGGTTCACCCCGATGGCGTGGAAAAAGCGGAAAACGTCGGGGCCTAGGGGTGCACCACCGGTATAGCAGCGCTGTAACCGTGTCAGGCCCAGTTGTTCTCGCACGGGCCGGGTGGCCACAATATTTGCGACAAACGCCAGGATTTTCAGCCACAGCCCAGGTTGCTTCCCTTCGGAGCGCATCGCGGCCACTCGGTCTGAAATGTCATAACCCCACCCGAAGAGCGCACGTTTGACCGGTCCGGATTCATCGATTCTGACTTGGACTTCCGTCAGCATCGACTCCCAAATACGCGGCGGCGCAAACATAAAGTCCGGGCCGATCTCGCGCATATCAGCTTTCTGGGTCGAGGCATCTTCTGGGAAGGAGATCGTCACTCCGTGCGTCAGCCCACAGGCCACCGCAAGCATCTGTTCGCCAATCCATGCCAGCGGCAGCAGCGACACGTACCGGTCATCACTACTGATTGGGTCAGCTGCGGCCAGGTTTCGTGCCATCGATAGCAAGTTTCGGTGTGACAGCTCCGCCAGCTTGGGCTTGGAGGTAGTGCCCGAGGTAGTACATACCACCGCGGTATCGTCAGGATCTCCCTGGGCGATCTGGTCGTCTAACCACTCGGGTCGCTCCCGGCCCCAGGCACGGCCCCGATCTTCGACGTCGGTAAACAACACCAGTAGCTCATCGGTGTATTGCTCCAGGCCGTGGGGGTCATAGTAAATAATGTGGTCGATCCCATGGGACGGATCGTCCTGGACCAGGCCTAGGAGCTTGTCGACTTGCTCCTGATCTTCAGCCACCACCACGCGACTGTTGGCCGTGCTGATAATGTGCTGCAACTCGCCGCCAATAGAGCTGGGGTAAATCCCCACCACGGTGGCACCTAACGATTGGGCCGCCAACTCCGAAATCAACCATTCGGGACGGTTGTCTCCCAACACCGCGATAATGTCACCGCGTTGAACGCCCAGCGACGCCAAGCCGTGTGCAAAGTCGCGAACGCGCTCGCGGTACGCTTCCCAGGTCGTGGGTTGCCACACGCCGTAGCGTTTTTCTTGCATGGCCACTTTGTCAGGCCGCGTGTCTGCCAGCCTCTCCAACAGTTGCGGCATCGTCATAGCATCGTGTGTCGATGCATCCAGCAGTTGTGTTGACGAGGTATTTGATGTTGTGGAACTCATGCCTGCTGCCCCGCTCCCAGATATGCCTCGACGACTTGGGCATTCTGCATCACTTCTGCTGGAGTGCCATCGCCGATGATCTTGCCGAAGTCCAGTACCGTGACTCGGTTGGAGATGTCCATGACCACTCCCATATCGTGTTCGATCAACACCACCGAGACACCGGCAAGTTCATGGATGTCGAGAATATAGCGAACCATGTCCTCTTTTTCTTCGACATTCATGCCCGCCATCGGTTCATCCAGCAGCAACAGGGCCGGTTGCATTGCCAGGGCGCGGCCCAGTTCGACGCGCTTTTGGATCCCGTAGGACAGAGATCCGACCGGCTGGTTGCGGTACTGCTGGAGTTTGAGTAGGTCGATGACTTCTTCAACGAACTCTCGGTTGTGGATCTCTTGCCGCTTTGCCGGTCCGAACCAGAGCATCGCGATAAAGGGATCTTTTTTGATGTGAATGTGCCGGCCGAGCATGATGTTGTCGAGCACCGACAACTGGTCAAATAATTCGATGTTTTGGAAAGTACGGGCCACCCCGAAACGGGCGATCCGATGTGGGGGCAAACGCGAGATGACCCTCTCTTCGATCTGCTCGTCATCCTTGGCTCGCCGCCGTAAAACGATGCGTCCTTCAGAAGGTCGATACAATCCCGAAATGCAGTTCAAGAGCGACGATTTCCCGGCGCCGTTCGGGCCGATAATCGCATGAATTTTCCCGGCCGTGACATCGAGATTGATATCGGTGAGCGCTTTAACTCCGCCAAAGCGTAGCGATAGGTCGGTCACCTGCAGCAGGGTTTCGCCCGCTGCCAGTGTTCCCCCGCTGAGTGAGTGCTGATATGCGCGTGTTCGCACGTGTTCTCCTCAAAGTGTGATGCGGATTCAAGCTCGCATGCTGAACCTGCGGTGAGATCATTCGAGTCAGATGTGTCCTAAATCACTCTTGAGTAGACAATAGACTTTCACTATGTGAAAATCAAGACCAACCAAAGAAAATCACTTGTCGGAGTCAGGAGGCAGCTCAGATGCCAGAGTCCACCGCTAGTTCACGGGGTGGCCTAGGGACGATCCGTAATGCTACGAAGCTGTTGTCGCTGCTCGCTGCGGGGCCTGCCCTGCAGCACCTGACTGATTTAGCAGAGCGTTCCGAGATGTCAGTGCCCACGGTCCACCGCTTACTACGTTCGCTGGTCCAAGCGGATTATGCGGTCCAAGACCCAGCAACCCTGCGCTACGGGCTCGGTCCGGAGCTGAGCCGCCTGGCCGCGCACTTTCGGTCTAAGCACCCGGTGATGAGCGCGGTCTCGCCGTTTGTGGTGGCGCTACGCGACCAGCTGCAAGCCACGATCACCACATCCATCCTGGTGGGCCACGAGCTCGTCTGCCTCGATCAGGTCGATGCTCAAGATCGAGGCCCATTCCGCTCCCCGCCCGG
>CALBOC010000324.1 GCA_937896705.1 uncultured Micrococcaceae bacterium
ATCCCAGTGAAATGCTACGCCTGGTATACCCGCTGTGAGACTTGGAAATCCGACACTTTGGATGCTCACCGGATCGCCGCCGCAGAGCTACCATTACTAACCGAGAAACTGCGGCGGCCCGCAATGCCATGGCCAAAGACCGCATTCGATCGATCAACGCGCTGACTGCTTTGGTCCGCAGCAATGCTCTGGGTCTAGCTGCCCGAGCAGCTAGACCCAGAGCGTTGAGGTTTCTCGCTGGCAGGGACCGGAAGGCAGAACCCTCTGTCTCGGTTGCTCGCACTGAAGCAGGTCGCCTGGCAAGGTGCGTCATGGAACCGTTACGAGACCGACTCGACGGGGCCGACCGTGACCTTTCCGCTCTGAGCGGGAGGGAACGCGCCGAGACCCCAGCCGAACCCACCAAAACCTGGAGCTTGTGCTCTCCCTCCACCACCGCCGGTAGCTGGCTTAGGTGTCTCATCTTTGGCGTCCTTTGGGCGTTCCGGCTTTTCCTTAAAACAGGCGCGCTTAATTTGGTTCCCATCAGTAACGTAGGCCTCATACCGGTCATCGATCTCGTAGACGGCAACGGCAGTTTTGGAGAGCCAGTACTCATCGACCAGCCTGCCACGTTTTAGCACTTGATTGCCGCCACTCATGACGGACCCTGGACATGACACTGCTTCGGTGGTCGCGTGTGCGGGAGCGGTGACCGCCACCAACCCTGCCATCGCGAAGCCTGCGGCCACCAACGCTGTTACTGTTCGTCTCAACATGAGACCTCCTCAGACTTGTGTTTTTAGTCGTATGCGACCGGATTCGTCGACTTTAGCCTAGAGATTAGCAACTTTGAGGCTAGATCGTTAGATCGAAAGCCATTAGTTCTAACCGGGGGCCCCTGCTCTCACGTCAAGGGCAGTCGAAAGAGCCTATATGCCGTTGTCAGGTGGATCGCACGATGGATTCATAGATACCGCGGCCCCCGAAGCTCGGTCGATGTTCAGTTGAACATTAGGCATTAACCTGCCGCTTTCGGTGTTTAAACGTGTCCGACCGTGGGAAATTCTCAAGGGTCCCTGCAGTCGGACGGGGGCTTCGTCGGTACCGCAGGTGATTGAAAGCAGCGAACCCTCGTTTGGAATGGAGTAGTTGACTCCTTCGGCACGCAAAGTGCTTCGGTGACCATTCATTACCACCCTCCATTGGTGGTGTTGAAGAGATTTGCGTCTCTAGCTGACATGGCAATTCGATTCCCGGACAGCGTGTGGATGGCCCACCGGCCTGGCGTGGTGAACAGTCTTAATGGTCACCGTAGACCTTTGACCGGTGCATGACATTCAAGGCAAAGATCACCAGTTGTTCATCGTAGTATTTGATGTTGTCCCGGTAGGCACGATGCGGTAGCTCCAGTGGCCACTCAGTTTGATAGCGCAAGGGTTTGTCGGAACGGCGAGGGGCTCCGGTCAACGCTCCAGGCCAAGTTCATACCTCAACTCGTCTGAAAACTGTAGGTGTCCACGTTCCCGGCCTCGTACGTTTCGGTTTCGTGCAAGATGCGTGCTTACTTTGCAGACAAAGGATCCGCTGTGCCTGAGAAGTGGCCGTATCTGACTCGATAGCGAACATGTGCCACTTGGCGCCCAGCGACGGCACGGTCCTGATCGAACTTGATAGTTCCATACCCGAGACTCTCAAACAGGCTGCGTCCACTGCGCAACAGTATCGGCACGATATGCAGTTGCAACTCTTCAAGGCTTCCGTTGCGTAACGCTTGTCGGATGGAGCCACCGCCGTGCAGGAGAACATCTTGTGCGCCGGCTGCTTCTCGTGCCCGGTCTAAAGCGGCACTAAACCCGTCGGTGACGAAGTGAAAGGTGGTGGCACCGCGTACGTCGTCGGGATGCGCGCGGTGCGTGACCACGAAGACCGGTACCTCGAATGGCGGGCTGTCACCCCACTCTGCTTGCGCATGATCATAACTATCCCGACCCATGACCATCGCGCCCAGGCGTTCCAGCTCCTCGGCGAGAATATCGCTGGCACTCAACTGGTGCCTGGATGTGCCGTCATGTGCAAACCAATCATGCAGCGGTTCGCCACCGTGGCCTAACGGATGCAAAGAACTTGGACTGGGGCCGGTGTAGTACCCATCCAGCGAGATACTCAGGTTCGCGGTGACCGCCATGGTTACTCCTTGTTGGTGTGAAGATCGAAGGGATCTCGCACAGATTCGATCAAAAATTCCTGCAGCGTTCCGCCATGAATCTGGACCCCGGAGTTAGGCACCACCGTTTGAACACGGTATCTTTCCATCTGGCTTTTGGAATCCCACAGTTCAAAAATATTGACTCGTGTGGGATCAACCGGATCGGGACTAATCGCGACATCGCGGCAACCGACTGCCTGTCGGGTGCGCTTCGTGTAGTGCAGAAACGCAGTGATGTATCGGTCTCGTTCGGAAGAATTGACGTATACATATCCCGCGAGGATGATCATGCCTCGGGGTCTTTCTGCTCCGCATCAATCACGACTTCTTTGCCATCTTCAATGCTGACTGTCTTCCGGCCTTCGAAGTCTGCGGGCGTCATCTCTACGTCGAACACGCCATTGCTGGTCACCGCACCGTGAACCACGTGCATGTTGTAGGATGGGCCGCCTTCGTTGAAAATCCCCAAACCCGGGCCGACCGTTACGGGCGCGATCAAGAAACGGTAGATATCCACCAGTCCTGCTTGGTGGAGTATTTGCGCCAGTTGAATACTCCCGTGGACTTGGAGTTCTTTAGCGTGGGTCACGCCCTTGAACCGGGCGATCTCCTCGAGAAAATCCTCACCGAGCACCGTGGTCGTGTCAGCCCACACATCGCCAACCGGGGAGGACGTCACAACGTATTTTGTACTGTTATTGATTAGCCCGGCGACCGGATCTTCCGGGTCAGTCACTTGCGGCCAGTGCGAAGCAAACGAATCGTAGGTCTTGCGCCCTAATAAGAGCGCGCCGCACTGTTCGAACCAGCGTGAGACGGCTTGTCCGCATCCTTCATCGAATACGGACATAAGCCAGCCGCCATTAGTAAATCCGCCGCGCGTGTCTTCGTCTGGTCCGCCTGGTGCTTGATTTACCCCGTCAAGGGTCATGAATAAATTGACACTGAGAAGCATGCTGGAAGCTCCTTCCATATTGGAACGCAAAGCTATCCGTGGCACCATCATAGAAAACTCAGAACCTTCTTGAACATAGCGGCATTTAGCGCTGGCATGACGCAGGTGCGCAGTAAGGGGAGCAGGACGGTTATAGGGGACGATCTCAGGAGACTGACCAGGGGATACTGTCGTTTCTCCGGTATTGCTTGTCGTATTCGTGGATGATCGGTAGAGGTCGGCTGACCAGCTGGATTGTTTACGGATTCATGGCGCAGTTCGCTGGCTTCGGCCCAATCGAAAGTTGTCTCGTCAAGGGTGCGCCCGGGCACCAGCCAATTGATGCACTGAACCTCCGGGGCGGTAGGGCATAATATGAAACGATGATCGATCCTGTCACAATAACCCAGAGCCACACCGGGGCCGCGTCCCAGGACGTCTCATACGGCTGGCTTGGTGACATCGTGGTGGCGATTATGGAAGCACTGGGTCCGATTGGCGTTGCGATTGCTGTCCTGGTGGAAAATCTCTTTCCACCGATTCCCTCGGAAATTATGCTCGCCCTGGCGGGGTTCACCGCTGCTGATGGTGCGTTCACGCCCGCGTCAGCGATTTTCTGGGCGACCGTCGGTTCGGTCACGGGGGCGCTTGCGCTGTACGGTCTGGGTGCCTGGTTTGGTCGACGGCGACTCTACCGGGCGGCTTATGTCATGCCTCTGGTGGACATCGATGATGTGGAACGCACCGAACGCTGGTTTATTCGATACGGGTATTGGACCGTCTTTTTCGGCAGAATGATTCCGATTTTCCGGTCATTGATCTCCATTCCCGCTGGTCTTGAGCGGATGAATCTCTGGCTGTTCGCGCTCTTCACCACTCTGGGTTCGTTGATCTGGAACACCGTGCTCATCATGGGTGGCTACCTGCTGGGCGAGAACTTCCACTTGGTGGCCGATTATGCCGATGTGTTCTCCAACGTGGTGCTGGGGATCGTCGTGGCGGTCATAGCGATATGGGTGACGCTGCGGGTAGTGCGCAATCGGCGCCGTGCCCGCGACCCTGAGTATCGACCCGAAACTCCTGAAGAGGCAGCGGCTCGGATCGAGCGGCTCGTCGCCCAGCAGCACGCCGACGACTTATCAGACTCCACATAATGTTCACCGCGTGACCCTTCGATGAGTAGAGCCTTCTTGGACATTTCCTCAATGTGATTGCGCCGTGTCGTAGCCGCCGGTAGCGTCAGCGCATGGGACGAATTATTTACGAAACCGCCACGAGCTTTGACGGCTACCTGGCCGATGAACAGCATTCTTTGGCCTGGCTCTTCGTCGTCCCCGGTGGCGATAACCCAGAGCTGGCACCGCCGAAAGCTGCCGTACAAGTCATGGGCTCGACCACCTATGAGTGGGTCTTAGATGAGCTCGGCGCGTTAGAGAAGATGAATGTCTGGCACGAAGCCATGCCGTCAGCCACCGTCGTCTTCACCACTAGACAACTTCCCGCGCCGAAAGACGCCAATGTACAGTTCATGTCAGGTGATGTGGCATATGCCGTGCCGGAGCTTCAGCGCCTGGCCGGTGATGGCATTATCTGGGTGGTCGGTGGCGGGGATTTAGCCTCACAGTTCATTGCCGCACGTGCGCTGGATGAAATGGTCTTTTCGGTAGCTCCTGTCGCTCTCGGAGCCGGCGCTCCACTGCTGACTCAGCGCATTGAATCTGACCAGGTCACGCTGACCAACGTGCAACAGGTGGGCCAATTTGCTCGGCTGACCTATCAACTCTCGTATCCCGCCCAGGACTAATGCCCTGCTTCGAGTACCGTGGTGATACATAACGGGGGAGTGATGGAGCCTTAGATGCGTTTGAAATTAGATCTGCACGAAATTTATAACAAGAGCCGCGATCTCGACCGCGCGCTGCACAACATCATCGATGAAGCGGAAGCAACCCGGGCGAAAACGGTTGAGATCATCCCCGGCAAAGGCAGCGGCGCCCTCAAGAAACGCGTCCTACGCTTTTTGCAGCGCAAAGATATCAAAGCGCGCTACCACCGGATCGAAAAAGACAGCAAGAACCACGGGCGGGTTTTTGTCCACTTCAAACACTGAACGTAAGGCCCTCCACGAGGGTCCGGCATGTGTGTTTGAAACAATGAAACCGGCGGTGTGCCCCCGTGTAGGGAGCACACCGCCGGTCTAATCTTGGCAGCCGATGAGTTGAGAACAACCCCTACGGGTTACCAGCTCAATGCTGGTTAGTTGTTGCCACGATTCTGGCCCGGTCCTTTGCCGTTGCCACTGTTCTGGCCTGGAGCGCTACCGCTATTACTGTTCGGGCCGTTTCCGTTATTCTTGCCTGGTCCGTTACCGTTCCCGCTGTTTTCACCGGGTGCGCTGCCACTGTTTTGGCCAGGGCCGTTCCCATTGCCGCTATTTTGGCCCGGTGCACTACCGTTGTTGTTGCCGGGACCGTTTCCGTTGCCCGGGTGCTCATCTTTCTCGTCAGCTTCAACAACAGTGATGACGCGTTCGACTTCGGTCTCATTACCGGCATCGTCCGCGACGCGGTAGGTTAGCGTGTATTCGCCGGCTTGGTCGGTATCGACTTCACCGTCAACTTCAACATCATCCGTGGTGAGGGTTGCACAGTCATCAGACAATTCGATCTCGGCCAGTGGATCGAACGCACCGCCGGCTTCCACCGTGTTCTCACCTGAGATGAGGATCTCTGGTGCGGTGTGGTCCCGCAGCAGCTCAACTTTGTCGACCACGGTACCGTCGAGTTCAACAGTGTTGGTGGTGACGGTGCACTGGTTCACCTCAACACCGGTGATGTTCTGTTCGCGCTGCTGGTCCCGGAAGCGTGGTTGGAAGCCGTCACGGTATTCGCTGACGTCTTTGAGGTTGTAGTATTTTGAACCGCTGGACGAGTTAGCCGTGACGAACAGCGTTTGGCCTTCTTCAGGAGTCACGCGCACGTGGGTGCCATCTTCAAGCCGTGGGCTGGAGTCGCGACCTTCGTACCCGAGGTTGAGTCCGTCGGTTGGTTCAGGAGTTTCGATGACCTCCCCATCAGCGTTCACAATAGCTTCGGAGGCGGCAGGATCAACCTGGTTACCTTCGGAATCGATCAGGAAACTGCGAGAGTACGAGTGATCGTGACCGGTCAAGACCACGTCGATATCGAGATCATTGATGATCGGGCCGAGACCGTCACGAATTTCATTGGTGGTACCCGAAGTCGAGTGGTTTGCCACGCTGTAGAGCGGACGGTGGAAGGTCAACATGGTCCACTGTGCGTCGTCACCATGCTCGGCGATGGTGGTTTCCAAGAATTCGCGGTGGTCATCCCAGTTGCGGTGTTCGGTGCTGATGTTCAGATGCAGCACATCGTTGTATTTGAACCAGTAGCTGCCCCGAGTTGGATCGTAGTCAGCCATGTTCGGCTGGTTGTAGTGCTGACCGTAGAGATCCTGTGGGGTGGAGCGGTTGAAGTCGTGATTGCCAAGCGTTGCAGCCAGCGGTTGGGTGCGCATTTGTTCGGGGGCAATAAAGGCGAGATACTCAGCGGCATTGCCCGCGTAGGTTTCGACCTGGTCGCCAGCCGAGTGAATGTACTGGGACTCTGGGAACAGGTTGTCGTTGGCGTCCAGGGCGGCCTGCCAGCCAGCGCCGTCGCGTTCAATATTGCCAGACGAGCCAATCTGCGGGTCACCGAAGAACGTAAAGGTGTGCTCGACGTCGTCTGGGTAAACCTCGAACTGTTCGACCTCCGACCAGGAGCCTTCGTCGGAGCCCACACGGTAGCTATAGGTACCCGGGGTCAGATCCGACATGGTGGCCTGCACATACTGCTTGCCGGGATGGGCACTATCGCCTTGTTCGGTAGCCTCAATGGTCGTGGCATCGGCTGGCATGGAGTCGTGTGCACCGGCAGCGAGTTGTACGGATTCCGCGACGCCGGAGTCGGTCAGCCAGGAGAGGCGACGCTCCGAAGGATCAGCGCCCATCTGAAGCAGTTGCGCTGTTTGGCCTTCAGGTTCGATAATTTCCAGGTTGAGGTGTTCGAGACCGAAGTAAATATCGGAGCTACCAGCACGGCCCTGGTGCAGCTGGACGGCGATCGTGTTTTCGCCATCTTCTAGCAGCTCTTCGTCAATGACGAATTGGCCCTGGCGGGGAGCAGAACTGTTAGAACCGCCGTAGACCATGTTGCGATCTTCGCCGTCTTCGGTGAAGGGGAGCTCGTCGTCATGGAAGCCATCGACGCGCTCGCCGTTGACGTAGACGATTGCGGCGTCGTCGTAGCGGACTGCGCCGGTGATGACTGCTTCATCGTCGATCTCGTCGGTGTTGACGGTGAAATCGGAGCGGAAGAAGAAGGCTTCAATGTTATCGCTGGTGCCTTCGTAGTACTGGTTCAGCAGGTTGTCTGGCAAGTAGCCGCCGCTGAGTTCGGTGAGTTGGCCGCGTAGGGCGCCGAAGCTTCCGGCAGCTTCTGACCAGTTCGAGTCGTCAAACTCTGGGGCGGCCCAATCCGTGCGAGCGGGCAGACCATTGGATGGGTCTGTGCCGTCATCTAGGTAGCGCCATGTGGCATCTGCATCGAGCAGCGTTTCGGGCTCTGCGTCAGTTTCTGGATTCGCTTGAGCTGGTGCGATGAGCACCAGGCCGGATGCCGTGAGCCCAAGGGTTAGGGCCGAAGCCGGCAGCCAGCGTGAGATGCGAGTCAAGGTAAAGTCACCTCCGGGTGATGAGTGTTGAAGTACGACGCAGTTACCATGACAGTTTCGGTTGAATGCCAGACTATTTGCGAGCCAACTGTAGGGCGCTCCGAAGTGAACGGCAGGTTACCTGGGGCTGAGCTCTATGCGGGATGAATGAGTCGCCTGTCGAGGATTTGCGATTACCTTCACCGCCTCAGGGTGTGATGTGATTCGCTTAATTCGGAGCCAAATGTAACAGGATGATAACGAATCTATAACGAAATAATCTCGCTGGACTGATCAGGAGCTGATCAACTGGGATGCTTGAAACCCGCTCCATCATGCGGATGCGGGGGATTCGAGGCATCGCTTTTCCGCGGATTGAGCGCGATGCGCTCGGGTTGAGGCGGTTGATATGACCGATCAGTTCGCTAATGTAGAGCGCATGCATCGTTCCACCAATGAGAACAATCATTCTGATTTCGTTATCGATCTGCGGCCGCCGAGGCTGGCCGATGGCGCCGACCTCTGGCGTCTGACCCGAGATACCGGGGTGTTAGATCTCAACTCTTCCTACCAGTATCTGCTGTGGTGTCGCGATTTTGCTGCCACCAGCGTGGTAGGTGTTGCCGACGACGGTCGCCTGATGGGGTTCATCACGGGCTTCTTACGCCCAGATGAGCCCACCACGTTGATGGTGTGGCAGGTCGCTGTCGATGCCGCAGCACGCGGCCGCGGGCTGGCCAGCCGAATGCTGGACTACCTGGTCGAAACCACCGGTGTTGAGCATCTCGAGACGACCGTGACCGATGACAATGCCGCATCCAAAGCGATGTTTGCTTCGCTGGCTCAGCGCCACGAGGCCGAGCACACCGTGACCCCATTGTTTACTCCGGAGCTATACCCGGATGGTCACGAGACCGAATACTTACACCGGATTGGCCCGTTAGTGCCTGAACTACTGCGCCAGCGGCAAGCAGCACAACTGGCCGGCGTCGAATAACTTTCCCCACTTTTTCAAACTTTGTCGCGTAGCTTCACTGCGCCCAAAAACCTGAGCAAAACCCTGAAAGGAATCCTCATGGATACCACTATTTTCGAAACCACCGAATCTGAAGTACGCAGCTACTGCCGCAGCTGGCC
>CALBOC010000325.1 GCA_937896705.1 uncultured Micrococcaceae bacterium
CAGTATGATCTGGCCATCATCGGTTCCGGATCCGGTAATTCCGTTATCACCCCGTATTGGGATAATAAAAACGTCGCGATTATCGACTCGGGGACCTTCGGCGGCACCTGTCTGAACGTCGGATGTATTCCGACCAAGATGTTTGCCTATCCTGCGCAACTGGCCGCTAACGCAACGGCAGCAGGACGCCTCGGGGTGGACATGGAGGTGACAAAGGCCGATTGGCCGAGTATCAGAGATCGCATCTTCTCCCGCATTGATGCGATCTCGGCCGGCGGAAAAGCGTACCGGGACAAAGAGCTGGAACACACCACGCTCATTGCCGAGGAAGTGCAATTCTCCGGTCCCAAGCAGTTGACGACCCCAAGCGGACGTATTATCGAAGCTGACCAGATCGTGATTGCGGCAGGTTCCCGTCCGAGCCTGCCAGATGTCCCCGGCTTAGACCTACCGGGCGTGCACACCTCGGACACGATCATGCGCATCGACTCCCTGCCGAAACGCATCATTATTGTCGGCGGCAAATACATTGGGTCTGAATTCGCCGCGATCTTCTCCGGGCTCGGAACAGAAGTCATTCACATCAATCGTTCTGGGCAGCTGCTGTCGAACCACGACAATACGATCTCTGACGAATTCACCCGTATTGCCAAAGAGCAGTGGCAAGTCGCCCTCAACCGCACTCTGCACTCCATCGATCAACAAGGCGGCAGACTGCGAGTCAACCTGAGCGCCACGGGTCACGAAACCAATGAGGTCGTGGACTACTTCGTCGGCGACGTGGTGCTGCTAGCCACCGGGCGGGTTCCCAATATTGATCGGCTGAATCTGCCAGCGGCCGCCATAGATACCGATGCGGGGTTCATTGCTCGTGATGAATATTTGCGAGTGCTGTCGGCAGGTGAACCACTCGAGGGGGTCTGGGCAATCGGGGATATTGCCAACCCGCAGATGCTGAAACACGTAGCCAATCATGAGCAACGGTTAGTCTCGCACAATATGGAAAACCCTGGCTCCATGAAGCGCGAAAGCCTCGGGCCGATCCCGGCGGGGGTCTTTACTCGACCGCAGATTGCCAGTGCCGGTTTGACTGAAGATGAGGCCAAAGATCAGTACGGCGAAGATGCTATCACCGTAAAAGTTCAAGACTACGGCGACACGGCCTATGGGTGGGCCATGGAAGAATATGACGGTTTCGTCAAGCTCATCGCCGAGAAGTCCAGCGGAAATATTCTTGGCGTTCACATCCTTGGGGCCGAAGCCACAAACCTGATTCAACCCGTATTAACCGCCATGTCTATGAATATCTCGGCCCATCAATTGGCTCGAGGCCAGTACTGGATTCACCCGGCAATGGCCGAGGTTGTAGAAAACGCCCTCCTCGGGCTCGATGTACCCGATTCAGGCTGTCTCTAAATCGACACAGACCCGACCGCTCTGGTCCTTGTCGGATGAGAGCGGTCGGGGAAGCGGACGGCAGTAGGTTATCGGCTTGCTGGCTGGTAAATGTCGTCGATGAGGTCTGCGTAGTCCCGCATGATGGTCTCGCGTCGAACTTTCATTGAGGGGGTCATATGGCCGCCTTCAATCGTAAAGTCACGCTCTGCGATGCGGAACTCGCGAATCGATTCCGCTCGTGAGACCGACTCATTTGCTCGATCGATTAGACCCTGGACGTGTTCCAGCACGGTCGGATGCTGTGCCATGTCAGTCGGACTCATGGTGGGGTCCAGTTGGCGTTGCTTCAACCAGGCCGGAGCGGTCTCCTCGTCTAGCGTGATAATCGCTGCCACAAATTTTTGATTGTCGCCGATCACTATGACCTGAGAGATCAGCCCGTCGGCTCGGATTTGGTCTTCCAGCTGTGCGGGCGCGACATTCTTCCCACTGGCGGTGACGAGAATTTCCTTCTTGCGTCCCGTGATGGTCAGGAAGCCGTCGTCATCAAGATGGCCGATATCTCCGGTTTGGAACCACCCGTCTACCAGCTCTTCTGCTGTCTTATCAGGAAGGTTGTGGTATCCCTTGAACACGCATATGCCGTGAGCCAGGATCTCCCCGTCATCGGCGATACGAATGCCACATCCGGGTGCCGGGAGCCCAACCGTCCCGACGCGAGTTTTACCTGGACGATTCACGGTGACCGGTGCTGTGGTCTCTGTCAGCCCGTACCCTTCTTTGATATCGACACCGACGCCCCGGAAGAAGTGGCTAAGGTATGCGCCTAAGGGGCCGCCTCCTGAAATCGCGTGTTTCACGTGCCCGCCCATGGCAGCTCGGATCTTTGAGTACAACAGTTTGTCGAACACCCAGTGTTTGAGCCGCAGACCCGCCCCAATGGAACCGGCTTCTCGTGCTTTCGAATATTCCACGGCGATTTCGGCACCACGTTCAAAAATCTTACCCTTACCACCTTCTTGTGCGTTGAGCAGCGCAGAGTTATACACTTTTTCGAAAACTCGCGGGACCGCCAACAGAAAATCAGGTTGGAAAGACTTCAAGTCAGTCACGAGGTCTTTAACATTTGGGGTATGGGCCACTTTTGACCCGGAAGCCAAGGTCTGAAACGAAATGAATCTGGCAAAGATGTGTGCCAGCGGGATAAATAGGATGGTTTTACTGTCACGGGTGAGTACTTCGCGCAGTTCGGAATGCAAAACGTTCAATGTGAGGCTGACCAGGTTACCGTGCGTGATCATGCATCCCTTGGGACGTCCCGTCGTGCCTGAGGTATATACAATAGTGGCCACATCTTCGAGGCTTGCCCGGGTGCGACGGTGTTCCATCTCGTCTTCGCCAGGACCTTGCTCGGCTAAGGAACGCAAATCGTCAAGGCCCTCTTCCATGACCCACAGACCGTTCAACTGGGGAAGACCTTCGCGTTGGATTGCGGTTTCGACCGCTCGACCATGTTCGGATTTCTCCACCACGATTGCCTTGACCGAGGCATCTTGCAGAATCCATGTGATCTGAGCAGGGGAGGAGGTCTCGTATATCGGCACGGTGACCGCACCGGCGTACATGATCGCAAGATCCAGCAGGGTCCATTCATAGCGGGTAGGGCTCATGATGGCCACGCTATCGCCGGGATTGATCCCAGCCGAGGCGAGGGCCCGAGCGATAGTCTTCACATCCTGGCGAAATTCTTGAGCGCTAACGTCGGACCATTCGCCGGGTTGTAATTGCCGAGCAAATAATGGGTGTTGCGGGTCCTGGTTGTACTGGTCTTCGACTAAGTCTGTGGCATTGGATGTCGGCGGGGCTTCTGCCACCGCTGGAATCATGATCTCTTTCAAGGATGCTCCTAGTGCGAGTGAAATTGAGCGATCTAGGTCACATTCTACTGTCAGGTGGCATAAATAACGAGACGCCACGGATGAGGGATCCGGTGCTACAGCCTGGCCCCGTCGCCGTAATCGTCCTCATCAAAGGGGTCTCGATGGGCCCAAGTTTTGGGTAAGAGGAAAAATAAGCTCACTGCGCCGCCCAAGAAAGCCAGCAACGTGGCGGTTGAGAGCCACCAGGGCAATGGTGTGCTCAACAGCGCGGCCAGAATCCAGATGAAGACTGACCCAACCACTCCCACCCAGGAGATAACGGCACGCGGGTCGCCGCTGGCAAGGGCCTTGGGCTCGGGCGGTCGGAAATCTTCTATGATCTCATGAGCCAGCTGATAATCGCGTGGTCCCTGGAGCGGCGCAACCGGCTGCTGGGCATCCGAGGATCCATCGAGTTCTTCAGCGGGTGGGGTTTGTGCCTGGTCTGGAGTTCCACCCAGTCGTCGGACAAGATCCTCCCATTGCTCGTTATCGTTGGGTTCAGAGGGTTTCACGGTGGTCTCCCGATAACGCTAAAAGTGTGGAAATACTGTGGCGGTGAATCTTGGGTGCATCATAGTCCAGTGTGGCCACGTGGAAACTCTGGTCCAGCACAATGGTTGTCAGCAGGTGCGGTCTGAGGGCTCGGCGCAAAATTCTAGCTGAGGAGGGAGGCACAATATGGTCCCGCGTCGACCAATACAGCGTCACAGGCGAGTCGATGTTGACCAAATGCCGTCGGGTCGTCCAGAACAATTTGCTCAGTTCTTGGACGGCAGGCACCGGGGTGCGGTTATAAGCCTCTTCGATCACACCGGGTTTCTTTATATCGCCGGCCAGCGGTCCCACCGTGGGGATCACGCGTTCGAAAAGGGGAGACAGCGCCACCCCGAGCCGGTCGAGCATTTTGAAGCTCAAGGCTGGGTTGACCACGAACGTGGCATCCACGCGCCGATGACTGGCAGCGTCAAGCGCCAGCGTGCCACCCATCGATAATCCCGCAACGGCCACCTTGTCGAAGCCTTGGGTGAGAAGATTATCGACCGCTTGTTGGACGTCTCGTCGCCATCGCCCAGCGCTGGTTTGAGCCAGGTCCAAAACGGTAGTGCCGTGACCCGATAGCAGCGGAAGACACACCGTGGCGCCGGCTTCGGCGAGCGCATCGGCCCAGGGCATGACCGTTTGTGGTCCAGCGGTAAACCCATGCAGCATCAGCACGGCCCAGCGGGTGCCAGAAGCACACAGTACGCCATCGGGGTTCGGGGTGAGATAGTGAGGTGTCTGCACTGTTTCCATTATCTTCAGCATAGTGCTGGGCCTCGGAACGTAAATACCTCCGCAGCGTAGCCGGTGTTTCCAAGTTGTAGGGGCGGAAAGTTTGGGCTATTAGCTTCATGAACTTCCCGGTCTGTTGCCGTCACCGTATGCTAGTTTGCATGATGTTTGACACTGCGGAAAAGAATCGGGCCGTTGAGCCCTTTGGCACCAATCTGTCTCAGGGTGCCGCCGACTATCCAGGTCTGGACGCTTGGCGGGATCTTGACGTGAAACAAGCACCGCAGTGGTATGACCAAAAAGTCTTTGAAGACAGTATGCACGAGCTGTCGCATGTGCCCCCACTGGTCTTCGCTGGAGAAGTAGATGTCTTGCGCGAACGACTCGCTGCAGCCGCTGCTGGGAAAGCTTTTGTCTTGCAGGGTGGGGACTGTGCGGAGACGTTTGCCGGCGCCACGGCAAATAAGATCTCCTCGCGTATTCGCACCATCTTACAAATGGCAGCAGTGTTGACTTACGGCGCATCCATGCCGGTCGTCAAAATGGGGCGAATGGCCGGCCAGTTCGCCAAACCGCGATCTTCTGACATGGAAACTCGCGACGGTGTCACCTTGCCATCGTTCCGCGGCGAGATCGTCAATGGGTTTGATTTCACCGAAGAATCCCGTCGGCATGATCCGCGCCGAATGATACAGGCCTACCACACCTCGGCCTCGACCCTGAATCTCATTCGTGCCTTCACCACCGGGGGGTTTGCTGACCTTCGGACGGTCCATTCTTGGAACAAGGGTTTCATGTCCAATCCGGCTTACGCTCGCTTTGACGAGTTGGCCGCCGAAATTGACCGTGCTGTGCGGTTCATGGAAGCCGCGGGCGCAGATTTTGATGCGCTCCGCACGGTGGAATTCTTCTCCGCGCACGAAGCGCTCCTGCTGGATTACGAGCGAGCGTTAACCCGGGTGGACTCACGGACCGGTCTGCCCTACATCACATCGTCACACTTTGTGTGGATCGGTGAGCGGACCCGTCAGGTCGACGGGGCACATGTTGACTACCTGTCTCGTATTCAAAACCCGATCGGCGTAAAACTCGGCCCGACCACCACGGTGGACCAAGCGATGGAACTTATTGAAAAGCTTGACCCAGAACGTGAGCCCGGCCGATTGACTTTTATCGTTCGGATGGGTGCGGATACAATCCGCGAGCGGTTGCCCGAGGTTATGAAGGGTGTGAAAGCTCAAGGCGCGACACCGTTGTGGATTACGGACCCCATGCATGGCAACACGATTACTGCTGCCAACGGTTACAAAACACGCCGGTTGGAAGACATCATGAACGAAGTTCGTGGATTCTTCGAGGTCGCGCACGCCACCGGAACGCATCCGGGCGGCTTGCACATCGAACTCACCGGCGACGATGTCGCCGAATGTCTTGGCGGTTCTGTCGCCATTGATGAGTCCGCGTTCGACGAGCGCTACGAGACCTTAGTTGATCCTCGCCTGAATCATCAACAGTCCCTGGAACTGGCATTCTTAGTGGCTGAGTCCCTGGCTAAAGGCAATACGCCCTAACCCGGAACCTTAGCTGTCGCATCAACCGCCGGATATTCCCGGCGGTTGATGCGTTTAACGCCTCCGAAAGTCGGGTCGGCAGCTCGCTAGCCGAAGATCCAGCCCATGAGTGCGGTGCCTGCCCAGTGGCCAAGTAAAACCGTCGCTGCGGCCGACATGAGGATCAGCAGCGTGTTCACGGCTGCCCGAGTGCTATCGATCGGTGCAAAACTGCGCACTGGCTCATGGGGTTTCTTATGACTCAGATCTCGCGATCCTGATGCGCCCGCCAAGTGGTGAGAAGCTGGGTGCTGCTCACCGCGGCCAACCGGTCCGGCTTCGGCAGTGACCGCAGGCGGCAAGATGGACACCTTGGGCTCCTCGGGCGGAGGTGGCGGCTTTGCACCCTGCGGGTCCTGTTGCACTGACGCAAAGGGGACGGTCGCATCCGGATCATGAATTTGTGTCGTGTCAGGGCGAAAGACCTGGGTCGCATCATCGGTCCGGCGACGATCAGCAAGCCGTTCAGCGCTCGCGGGGTTTTCTAATAAGTGCTGCACTAATATCAGCACTTCTGAGGCATCCGCCGGTCGATCCTCCGGCACCGGCTCAGTCATGTGCAATACGAGGTCGTCGACGGCGGCGCTAATCCCAGAAACCAGCGACGATGGGGCAGGAACTCGCGAATTGGTGTGCTGCACTGCGATTGATACCGCCGAGTCACCGCTATAGGGGCGTTCTCCTGTGAGCATCTCAAAAATTACGATACCCAGGGCATAGACATCAGAACGCTCATCGGCTTGTTCGCCGGTCACCAGTTCGGGAGACATATAGGATACCGTCCCCATCAGTGCCATTCCGGTACCCGTATGATTCGAGGCTGCTCTAGCGAGCCCGAAATCCGCTACCTTAATGTCACCCTCATGGGACACCAAAACGTTTTCGGGTTTAATATCGCGGTGGACGAGCCCGACGCGGTGCGCTGCAGCAACCCCGCGAAGGATGGGGAGGGCAATATTCCAAGTGTTTTCAACCGACATACGTCCGGCAGCGCGCATCACCTCGCGCAGGGTATGGCCCTCGATAAATTCCATAGCCAAGAACGCGACATTGCCGTTGCCAGCCCTCCCCAGTCCTTGATCATAAACATTGATCACATGCGGATGGTTAATTTTTGCGGTGTTCTTGGCTTCAGCTTCGAACTTCTCTCTGACGGAAGGATCTTCGGCCATATTGGGCCGCAGAATCTTCAGCGCGACTTCGCGGTCCAGGCGAGTGTCCACGGCACGGTAGACCGTGGCCATCCCACCGTGGGCGATCCGCTGGGTTATACGGTAGCGGTCGTCAACGGTGAGGCCAACGAGCGAGGGTCCTGCTGGGGTATTCACGTCAAACACAATACCCGGTCACGCTCGGTGACCGGGTATTCGTTTCCTGAACGGTGAGCCATCTAGAAGCGGTCCATGGCCGCTTTGACCTTGGCCACATAATCTTTGGTATCTGGATACATACCGTTATTGCGGACCCCGGCTTCGCCCTGATAGTACCCGGCAATACCGATGTCGCCTGGGTTGCGACCCTGCAGATGCCGAATGATAGCTACCCCAGCAGTGATGTTATCTTGCGGATCCAGGAGGTTGAGTTTGCGTCCGACCAGTTGAGATGCCCAGTCGCCCGACGCAGGGATGACCTGCATGGTGCCGATGGCATTAGCGGGCGACACTGCCGTAGGATCAAATGCCGATTCGATCTGGGCATGTGCCAGTGCCAATCGTGGATCCACACCCATCGATGTGGCCGTATCCCGTACCATCTGCCGAACTTCACTACGCGAAGGCATAGGAGCATTTAGTAGCGCGCGTTTGTTGTCGTTCGCATTGGCCACTACATGATCGGGGTAGGTGTAGTGCAAAAACGTGTTGCCGATCAGCTGCTCGTCGCTACCCGATGAGGCAGTCGAAACCGACGAAGAGCCACTGAGCTTCAACGTCTGGCCGGGGTAAATAATCGAGGTTGAACTCAGCCCGTTGGCGCGCAATAGAGCAGATAGGCTCCTGCCGTTACGCGAAGCGATACTCGACAACGTGTCACCAGCCTTCACCGTGTATGTCGAGGCTGTTGCCGAACTGGACGATGAATTACTCGAACTCTGCGAGCTTGCTGAGTTTGATGACGAGGTTGATCCGGAAAGTTTGAGTTTCTGGCCCGGGAAGATGATCGAACTGGTGCTGAGTCCGTTGGCCTGGAGCAGCGTCGAAAGACTGATTCCGTGTCGCGCAGCGATGCCAGATAGGGTATCGCCGGATTTCACCGAATACGTCTTACCGCCGGTAGACGATGAGGTAGATGTAGAACGGGACGATGAGGACAACGAACCCGAAGGGCCGAGGTCTAACACTTCCCCGGGGTAAATCGTGGAGGAGGCTTTGAGGCCATTCCATTTGAGAAGGTTCGCTAGCGACACCTCGTTTCTGAGCGCTATGTGGCCCAGCGTGTCACCAGATTTCACTTCGTAGGTCTTTGGTGCGGTTCGGGCTGCCTGGAAGGTCTCCATCGTGAAGCGTGCCGGCAATGCGACGGCCGCGTGGCCAGTAGCCATCAGGCTGGAGTGGAGTTGTTGCTCTACAGCTGCCACATTTGCGGCGGTTGCTGACCTTGGACCCAAATCCGTACTCGGGGTGTCGGCTACCGCTGGGGCAGCCATAGCAATGGAACCCAAAGCTAAAAACGGCAGAGCCGAGGTGGCGACAGCTGATTTGTAGAACCGGGAAGCACCGGAAGTACGGTTAATCATTAAACGTATCCTCTTTGCGTCAGGCACCCGAGCCAGGGGAAGTTCTTGTGC
>CALBOC010000326.1 GCA_937896705.1 uncultured Micrococcaceae bacterium
GCTAAGTCTGTGGTGATGGCCAGCGGACGACGCGCGGGGGATAACAGGTGCAGCACCACGGGTACCCTGCCGTTGGCCACCGTCGGGCTTGCAGTCCAACCAAAGCATTCCTGTAATTTCACCGCTAACACGGGGGCTGCGACCTCATCATCGGTGTGCTGCTCGGGGTCCGGCCAATCCAGGCGGATTGCCGAGCCTGAGGGCACGTGAAGACGTTCGGGCGCGAGCTCATCTAGGTGCGCGGCTTCAGGCCAGGGCAAGAGGCGTCGAAGCGCACCGGTCAGATCGATCCGATCCGTGCGAATACCCTTGGCCAACTGCTCAAGCTCTGGCGCTAACCACTGCTCGAGCTGTTGCGTCAGAGCGGCGTCTGAGACATCCGGCCACGGTGACCCCAACACGCGGTGCAGGACTCCTAGTCTTCCCCGCAGCGTTTTGAACCCGGCGTGCTGCCGACTCGTGTCCACAGCGAAAAACGCCACCACCCCATCCCGTTGAATTTCAGCGGCGACCGCCGCGCGGGTGTGGTCGGCGGTGGGTGGGATCGGCGTCGATGATAGCTCGATGGCACCCAGCCGTTGGACGGCTCGAGCCGAGACCTTCCCGTCAACAAATCGGGCCTGGGTTTTGTGGGTTAGGAGCGGGCCGGCGGCAAGTTCCGCATGGTCTTGGTCCAGTTCTGCAGCGGTGCGGATGATGGCCCGGTCGCCGTGGAGCGTTACCTCTGCGACCGCTAACCATGGGCAACCCTGGAGACTGGAGCCGCGCGGCAAGGATGCCGCAGTGCCGGATGCCAGCAAGTACTCATCGGAAGAGCCCTGCGTCGTCCCGGAGGTACGACGGCGAGCAATCTGCTGGGGGAAGGCCAGTGCGGTGACGATGCCATTGGCCAGCGGGTCGTTCAAGTCAGCGGGTGATGGCTCGTCCAGGGCAGCTAACAAGCGGCGAACATCGTCGGTCCAACGTTTCGGGCGTTCGGCCCGGAGTCGGCCGATCAGGTGACTCAGATCGGCGCCCTGGGCCCGCTGCTCGGAGGTTAGTGCAGCAACAATTTCAGCGGCACTGCGGGCACCTACAAATTCCGCCCCGTCAAACAGGGCCCGCCCAAGACGGGGGTCCACCGGCAGTTGGGCCAGCCGCCGTCCCAAGGGCGTGACCTGCAATGTCCCGTCAGCATCGTGGCGGGTGAGCGCTCCCAGCTGGGTCAGCACCTCCACAGCACTGATGTAGGAGCGGGCTGGAAGCGGGTCGGGCAAGGGCAGATCGGATCCATCGGGGGCGCCCCAACAGGCCAGATCCAACACGGCCTGGGTCAGATCAGCGGTGAACACTTCGGCGGGCCGGTGTGCAGGTCGGGCCGCATATTCGGCATCGCTGAGACACCGCACCACCATCCCGGGGCCTTCACGTGCGGCACGTCCGGCACGTTGTGTCATCGCAGACTTTGCAGCTCCGACGGTGACCAACCCGGAGACGCCACGCACCGTGTCCAGCCGCGATTGACGGTCCAGACCGGCGTCGACCACGATCCGGACCCCGGGAACCGTCAACGATGACTCAGCAACATTGGTGGCCAAGACAATACGCCGACGGCGGGCTTCACGGTGCGAAGCCAGGATCCGATCCTGCTGGTCGGCGGGTGTCGAGCCGAGCAAAGGTAAGACCTCTGGCGCAGTAGCGCCACCGAGCCGGCCCGCCAGCTGCTGAGCCACCCGGTCGATTTCACGACCACCCGGTAAGAACACCAGCACGTCTCCGTCGGGTTCCCGGTCGATGGTAGTCAGGACTGTGTCGGTGACGTGGTGGAGAAACTGTGGGGTCACCCCGCGGGCATCGAGGGCTCTCTGGGTGCCCGGTAACGGTGCCCAGTGCTCGGCCAGGGGATAGGTCACCGCGTGTGCCTCAAAGAGCTGGGCCGGCTGCCCGTCAGGCCGGGGGAGTCGGGACGCCCAGAAATCTGCCTCCAAGGTGGCCGACATGACTACGATGTCCAGGGGGTGGTCATCGGAGCGTAACTCAGCCAGTTGTTGGACCAGCCCGAAGACCAGATCCGTATCGAGTTGTCGCTCATGCACTTCGTCAAGCACCACGGCAGCAACATCTGCGGCTTCAGGGTCGCTCATGAGTCGGCGCAACAGCACCCCGGTCGTGACAAACTCGACGACCGTATCGGCTGAGACACGGCGATCCCCACGGACCGTATACCCGACCACATCGCCAAGGCGCGTGCCGGTCAAATGAGCCAGACGACGTGCAGCTGCCCGGGCCGCCATCCGTCGTGGCTGCGTGACCACGACTTTTCCGGATCGCGCAGACGACTGCAGTCGGTTGGCGATCGTCGGTGGGACGACCGTGGTCTTGCCGGTGCCCGGAGGTGCGATCACGACACCGCGTAGCCCGGCGCCCTCAGCGGTGGAAGCCGCCAGCAGCTCATCGACCAAGGGTGCGGCGGGTAAGCCCGCGGCCACGGCAGCGAGGTCAAACGGGGAGCTGGGCAAGGAAGTCAGATTCGGGACAGGCATCGCCACCATTGTAGGCCCAGCAGCAGACGCACCGTTTTGCTACACTCAATGCCGTACACAGGTTCCGGGACGGCCCGGAGCGCACACACGAAGTTGGGACGGCCCACAGAACAGGCCGTTGTTTCGTGTCTATCACAGCCGCTCATCGAGTAGCCACCCCCACCGCCGTGACGCAATTGATTTTGGGTTGGGGCACATATACAGTCCTCTGGTTCGTCGGGGATCTCGGTCGGCTCGCCACCGGCCCGCTGGTGGTGCTCCTGGTGGGATTCGTAGGCATCATCGCCGGCTGTGCTTTCGGTGTAGTGACCCAGGCCGAAGCGATCGCCAAACGCCTGCCAGACCCCTACGGGACGCTCGTGCTCACCCTGTCGATCGTGGTGATCGAAGTGGTCTTGATTGCAGCGATCATGCTCGGCCCCGGCCAGCACCCCACCATCGCACGCGACTCGGTGATGGCCGTGAGCATGATCATCCTCAACCTCGTCATCGGCTTGGCACTCCTGATCGCAGGGATCCGACACGCCACATCACGACTCAACCCGGTCGGGGCCACAAACTATCTCGCTGTGCTGGTCGTCTTGCTAGGTGTCGCTTTCGTCCTGCCCGACATGATCGGCACCGATGGCTCCTACACCACCGGCCAAGCCGCACTCATCCTCACCCTGACCATCCTGCTGTACGTGTTCTTTTTAGTTCGGCAGCTGGGGGCACAACGCACCGACTTCCAAGAACCCGACACCCCTGGGCAACACGTGCCGACCACGTCTTCGACCGGCTCTGATCTGGCTCACGGGGTGACATACCATCGCCGCGAACTGACCGCACGCACCGCACTGTTAATTGCATTAGTCCTACCCATCGTGTTGTTGTCTCACACTATGGCCGGGCTGCTCGACGACGCGATGGCACGATTCGGCGCACCGACCGCGCTCGCAGGCATCATTATCGCCGCCGTCGTTTTCCTGCCGGAAACGGTCACCGCGCTCCGGGCCGCCGACCGCAACGAACTCCAGCGCGTAAGCAACCTGTGCCACGGAGCGGCCGTGTCGACGGTGGGGCTGACCATCCCGGTGGTCTTAGTCATCGGACTGCTCACCGGACAAGAAATCGTCCTGGCAGAAAGCCCGACCAATCTGGCACTCCTGGGCCTCACCATGGTGCTAACCGCTGGCACAGCACTGACCCCGAAAGTGACCGCACTGCACGGTGCGGCACACCTGGCGGTCTTTATGCTGTATATCCTGACCGTGTTTGTTTGATAGCATCCGAGCAGACCACATTTGAACCACTGACTTGCAAGGATTTCGCGTGCCACGACTAGCTTTTGAACCGATTACGTTACGCTCAGTTACCGCTCGGAACAGGCTGTGGGTACCCCCGATGTGCCAATACAGTGCGACCAACCGGGACGGGGTGGCCACCGACTGGCACATGGTGCACCTGGGCGGACTGGCTCGCGGCGGAGCAGGCGCGGTCATCGTCGAAGCGACCGCAGTAACCCCACAAGGCCGCATCTCGCCGGAAGATTTGGGCCTGTGGAACGACGAGCAACGCGATGCGCTTGCCCCGATCGTGGACTTTATGCACTCCCAAGGCGCCGTGGCCGGAATCCAGCTGGCTCACGCGGGCCGCAAAGCCAGCACGTACCGCCCGTTTGACCCCGAGAATTCCGGCAGTGTCCCGGTGCCTGAGGGCGGCTGGCAGACCGTGGCACCGTCGCCCATCGCATTTCCCGGGCTGGAAGCTCCCCGCGAACTATCCACCGCAGACATTGCCGAGATCACGGCAGCATTTGCCGCTGCCGCCCGTCGGGCAGTAGATGCCGGATTTGATCTCGTGGAAATCCACGGAGCTCACGGGTATTTACTTCATGAGTTTTTATCCCCGCTGAGCAATACTCGCGACGATGACTACGGTGGCAGCCTGGCAAACCGTGCCCGGATGCTGTTAGAGGTGGTCGATGCTATTCGCGCCGAAGTTGGCCAAGACGTCGCGGTGTTAGTGCGGCTCTCAGCGGTGGATTGGGTGGATGAAGGCCTGACCATTGATGACACTATCCAAGTTGTCGAATGGTTGGCAGACCACGGCGTCGATCTGATCGATGTCTCCTCAGGGTCCAATATGCCGGCCAAAATCCCGTCCGGACCCGGCTATCAGGTCGGCTTCGCCCAACAGATCCGCCAACGCACCGGGGTGCCCACCGGTGCGGTCGGGCTCATCACCGAACCATTCCAGGCCGAACACATTCTGGTCACCGAACAAGCCGATGTGGTCTTGGTCGGACGAGAATCGCTGCGCAACGCTGACTTCCCGATTCACGCCGCCCAGGTGCTTCGCCATAAGCAACCGCCCACACCCGTGCAATATCATCGGGCCTATCGCTAGACGTCTCCGGAAACCAATAATTCCAGGGCCTCCGGGTCAAGAATGGTTACGACGTCATCGGCAATGTCGATGGCCCCTTTGCTGCGGAGCCGACCGAGTGCGCGGCTCAATGATTCGGGCGTGGTCCCCAGCAGCGAGGCGATGTCTTTCTTATTCAACGGCAACCGAACCCGCATACCGGCCAGATCGGGGCTGCGCAATAGCGGTTGTTGCAGCAGGTAGTCTGCGATCCGCACTTCGACGCTTTGGGAGTTCAGTGTCAATTGGTGTTCGGTTTGAGCCAGGCGCTCACCCAGGGTCCGCAGCATGCGCTGCGCGATGTCAGGATACTGCTGGATTAAGGCCGTGAGGTCCTCGTGGACAAATACGCACAGTCGTGCACCGTCGACCGCTTGCGCTTCTTCCAGTGGAGCACTGCCGGTCAGCAGGGCATATTCTCCCAGGGTCTCACCCGGTGTCACGACGCGCAGCAGGTGTTTTCTGCCGCTGGGCAGCAATCGGCTGACCTTCACGGCTCCCGAATGCACCACGAACATCGAGCCGGTCTGTTCCCCTACGCCATGTACCAGCTCCCCGTCGGCCAGGATTCTCGGACGAGCCATTGTGGCCACCAGGTCCTGTTGCGCTGCGGTTAAACCGGCAAAAATAGGGACCCGGCGCACACAGTTCTCGTCGTGGACGGTGATATCGCGAAGTGGTAATTCGTGCATGGTCACCAGGCTACCTGCCGGGCACGCGGTTCGAATTGACCTACCTCAAGGCCCGCCCAAGAAGAGTACCCTAGACGCTCACGGCGTCAGCCGCCTCAGCGATGGTCGGATAGCGGAAGTCGTACCCGATGTTCTCTAACACGATGGACCGGGCGCGAGTGCTGCCCATCAGCATCCCGGGTTCCATCCGGATAATATTCATCGCGAAATTCAATAACCGAGCCGGGACCGGGATGTTTCGTGCCCCCAGCCCCGGAGCCAGTGCGGTAATAACTTCCGATAACCGCGTTTGTTCCGGGGCGACCGCCACTACGACCGACGGTGGTTTGCGCATGGTCAACAGGTGGGTCACAAGACCGACCCAGTCGTCTTCGTGAATCCAGGGCAAATAACCATCGATACTTGGTCGGGTTTTCGACAGGGCCATGGCCGCCAGACCGTAGGTGATTTCGGTAGATTGGCCCAGCACCACGCCAGTGCGCAAAATGATCGCGCCATCGGGGGCCGCAGCTTCCCAGTCGGCAACGAGCTGTCCCATGCCGGTGGGTCCGTCCCGGTCAGCAGTCGGGGAAGTGGTCTCGGTAAATTCTTTGGTTGAGGTCGCAGCCCACAACGGCACCGCGCTGCCTTGAATCCACCGGTGCAGCACCCCGCCCTGTGTCTCAGCGGTTGCCACCGCAGCGCGTAAGGTTTCCATCGGTTCGATCCGGGAAGCTGCCAGGGCAGCAACTTCTTTGGGCGTAAATTTTGCTCCCAGGCGTCTGCCGACCAGATTGATGATATTAAACCCTGCATCATCTAACAGTTGATCATAGAGTGGGCCCAGATCATCGGCGCTCCAGCGTACCTGTGGGTAGGGGGCGTCGGTGCGCGGGCTGCGAGTCAGAACAACAACGCGATGGCCGGAAGCCAGCAGTCGGGTGGCCAACCGAGATCCCAGATACCCTGACCCGCCGGCGATAATGTTCAAGGGTTGGCTCAGATCGGGTCCCGGGGAGGCCATGTGAAGCATTCTGGCACCGACTGCTCCCAGGTCTGCTGTTAGCGGTTCGGCAAGCGCGGCCCCCAGCGGTGCGGCCAGGGGACCGATCACTTGGATATGGCGAGTCAGCGTGGTACCTCCAGCGGTGGGCTGGATCGTCCACCGCTGTTCGGTATACCCCCCGGGTTGATCTTGTCGCCAGGCAATTTCGCGGTCTGGGTCCGCAGTGACAATGGTGGCGGCCGGGGCGGTCGCGGCGTGCAGAAACCCGCGAATCAAAGCTTTGGGCACCACCTTGATGCGATCCCCGGTTTGCAGGCGGGAGCCGGCCACGTGTTCGGGGGTAAACTTTTGGAGCTGATCATCGAATTGCACCCAGGCTCTGGGATCGGAAAGCAGGTCCCACACCTGCTCAATGGTGAGTGCCAGAAAGATTGATTGTGTCCGAGAAAAGCCCATGGGTCCATCGTAGACTCGTTTAACGCATTGTTGGCAACAAACTCATGGTTGAGTTGCTGCCAACAGTGCGAGGATCGGTTGAACTTATTTTGTTGAAACCGTCTCCCGCATTTGATCGAATTCCACTTCGACCTCAGGGTCCGGGTGTTTGGTGAGCAGCGAAACGATAATTGCCACAATGAAGTGGACCAAAACTCCGGGCACGATCTCATACAGGTTGATCGTTTCTTTGATGACCGGGATTGTTCCCCAGAGGTAGGTCACGACCGCCCCGGCGACCATACCGGCAAGTGCACCCATGGCAGTGATGCGTTTCCAATACAGTGCCAACAAGATCATCGGGCCAAATGCGGCACCAAATCCGGCCCAGGCGAATCCAACGAGATCCAAGACCGTGGATTCCGGATCTTGTGCGATGAGGATCGCGACAATTGAAACGGCCACAACCGAAATCCGCCCGAGCCACAACTGGGTCCGTTCGTCAGGGTTGCGTTTGAACAGACCGTAAATGTCTTCCACCAGCGCCGAAGATGACACCAGCAGCTGCGAGGACATTGTCGACATGATCGCAGCTAATACCGCTGCCAGCACCAGGCCGGCGACAAACGGGTGGAACAAGATTTGCGACAACACCAGGAAGACGGTTTCGGGGTTGTCCAATGGCTGGCCCGCATCTTGGAACCATGCCACCCCAATCAGCCCGGTCAGGACCGCGCCACCCATACACAAGATGACCCAGCCGGTACCGATCCGACGTGCAGTTTTGACCTCGCCGTGGCTTCGAATCGCGAAGAATCGGGCCAAAATGTGCGGCTGACCAAAATACCCCAGACCCCAGGCGAGACCCGAGATGATCACCAGCATCGAAGCCCCAGAGAAGTCGCCACCGGTGAAGGACAGATGGTCCAGACCGTTTTGTGCATCAGCTTCGGTGATCAAGCTGACCACTTCGCCTGGGCCCCCGAGCTGGACCGTAGCAATGATCGGTACGACCACCAGCGCTGCCAGCATCAGCAAGCCTTGGGCAACGTCGGTTAGTGAAATGCCAAGAAACCCACCAAATACGGTATAGGCCAGGGTGACACCACCAACCACCAGCACACCGGTCATGTAGTTCCACCCAAAGGAGGATTCGAAAAACGCGCCAGAAGCCACCATCATCGAAGCGACGTAAAAGACGAAAAAGACCAGAATAATGACCGCCGAGACCGAACGGATCAATCGGCTCCGATCGCGAAACCGCTGCTCGAAAAACGCGGGCATGGTGATCGTATCGCGACTCAGCTCCGAATAGACTCGCAACCGGGGAGCCACAATGAGCCAGTTCAACCAAGTACCCAGGGTCAGTCCAATGGCGATCCAGGCTTCAATCAACCCGGTGGCATAGAGCGCCCCGGGCAAGCCCATCAGCAGCCAACCTGACATATCGGATGCTCCGGCGGACAATGCCGCTACTCGTGGTGAGAGATCACGGCCGGCCAATAAGAAATCGCGTCCCGTCTTGGTGCGCCGGTAGGCATAGAAACCGATAGCCAGCATTCCCAGCAGGTAGATGATAATGGCTGCAAACTGATAGGCGTGTTCTTCACTCATAGCAAACAATTATCGCCACTGTCGTACCGATCTCCAAATCTCAGCGTGGCGACCCGCCCGGCTTCGACACGGCAGTTCAGGGGGCGTCCCGCAGGTTTATGGTATACCGGGACCACCTCATGGCCGTATGCTGTGTGTCACAACACCTGACGGATGTTTCACAGGAGCACGATATGAGTCCACGTTCACCCCGCCCGTGGCAGCTGACCGATGACGCCATCCAGCAGGCTCGCACCTGGTTAGCCCGCGCCGCGAACATCCCAACAGATCGATCCGCCCAACAACTGGCCGGGGTACTAAAAGACCCCAACGGTCTAGCCTTCACCGTTGGCTTCGTCGATCGCGTGGTCCGGCCCGAAGACCACACCGTCGCGGCACACGCGCTGGCCAGCATTGCCAATGATGTGCCCGGCTTTTTACCCTGGCATCTGCAGACCGCGGTACGGGCTGGCGGCAAACTCGCCCCCGCACTGCCCGGGGTGGTCGTGCCAGCAGCCCAAACAGCGCTACGATCGATGGTCGGACATTTACTCATCGACTCCCGGGATAAACAACTCGCTCGTGGGATCCAAACCATCCGCACCGGTGGGATCGACCTCAACATCAATCTGTTAGGTGAAGCCATCCTGGGGAACCAAGAGGCCCGCAACCGTGTCGCGGCCACCAAAGCGCTAATCGAACGCCACGACATCGACTATGTCTCGATCAAGGTATCCGCCACGGTGGCACCGCATAACCCGTGGGCCCACGATGAAGCAGTCGACCAGATCGTAGCGCAACTACGTCCGCTATACCGTGCGGCAATGACCGCTGATCCCGTAACCTTTATTAACCTAGACATGGAGGAGTATAAGGACCTTGCTTTAACCATCGAGGTCTATCAGCGACTCATTGCTGAACCCGAATTCCAACATTTCCGGTCTGGAATTGTCCTACAGGCCTATCTGCCCGACGCCTACCAGGCCATGGTCGATCTGCAAGACTTCGCCGCCCAACGGGTAGCGGATGGGGGAGCGCCCATCAAGGTGCGGGTGGTCAAAGGCGCGAATCTTCCGATGGAACGCGTCCAGGCTGCCATGCGAAGCTGGCCGCAAACCGTCTGGCCTACCAAACAGGATACGGACGCCAACTATAAACGCATCCTGGACTACGCCTTACACCCGGAACGCCTGACACACGTGGAAATCGGAGTCGCGGGTCAAAACATCTTCGATATCGCCCTGGCCTATCTGCTCATGCAACACCGGGACATTCCTACCCAGGGACCGGTGGACTTTGAGATGCTACTGGGGATGGCCAGCGCCCAGGCAGAAGCGATCCGAGCCGATGTTGGGCGTCTCTTGTTGTACACGCCGGTGGTACATCCGGATGAATTCGACGTCGCAATCTCGTATTTAGTGCGCCGCCTCGAAGAAGGCGCCTCACAAGACAACTTCATGTCCGCGGTGTTTGAGCTCGACAACGAGGAGGTCTTCACCCGAGAAGCTGACCGGTTTCGTGCCTCTCTGGACCAGTTGCGCACCGAAGAGGACCATACGCCGCAGCCTCGTCGCCAACAAAATCGGCAGACCGAAGATTTTTCTGCACCCGCCCGGCCCACGACGTTTAACAATGTGGCCGATACGGACCCAAATCTGGCACATAACCGCGCCTGGGCGCGTCAGATTATTAACCGCATGGCAGACTCAACCTTGGGTCAGGATTTGGTCGCAGCCCACCGAGTCGAAACGAGCCAAGCGCTAGAGGACGCCATCTCAGCTGCGATTAGCGCCGGGAAGACCTGGCAGTTACTGCCGCTGGCAATCCGCTCCGAGGTGTTACTCAGAATCGGGGATCACCTGGCGGCAGCCCGGGGCAGGTTGCTTGAAGTCATGGGTGCTGAAACCGGCAAAACTATCGAACAGGGCGATCCCGAAGTCTCAGAAGGCATCGACTTTGCCCGCTACTACGGGCAACAGTGTCTACAGCTGGACCAGGTCGCTGGTGCGACACCTCACCCCGTGGGTCTTACGGTCGTCACGCCGCCGTGGAATTTCCCCATGGCGATCCCGACCGGATCGATGACCTCCGCACTGGCGGCAGGTTCCCCGGTCATTATCAAACCCGCACCACAGGCTCAGCGCACCGCGGCCGTGATCGTTGAAGCCATCTGGGCAACGCTGGAAGAATACGATCTACCCCGGGAGCTGGTCACGTTGGTGATCGCCGAGGAAAACTCGTTGGGGTCACAGCTGGTATCCGACCCGCGCGTTGAACGAGTCATTTTGACCGGCGGCTACGAGACCGCCCAACTATTTACCGATCTGCGCCCCGATATGCCGCTGTACGGTGAGACCTCTGGCAAGAACGCGATTGTCGTGACCCCCACGGCGGACCTGGATTTGGCAGTCGCAGACATCGTGGATTCGGCATTCGGACATGCAGGCCAGAAATGTTCTGCTGCCTCGTTGCTCATCCTGGTCGGTCAGACCGCGGTGAGCAAGCGCTTCCACCGTCAACTCCTCGACGCCGTGAACTCGCTGGTGGTCGATCACCCCACCAACCCGGAAGCACAAATGGGCCCGGTCGTAGAAGAACCCGGCGAGAAACTCCAGCGCGGACTGACCACGCTTGAGCCGGGACAACGCTGGCACCTGGTGCCCAAACGGCTCGATGGCACCGGGAGGCTGTTCTCACCCGGCATCCGATCAGGTGTCCGCCCCGGTTCGGAATATCACCTCACCGAATACTTCGGCCCCGTGCTGGGGGTCATGTCGGCCGATACGCTGGAAGATGCTATCGACTACGTCAACGCGGTGCCCTACGGACTGACCTCCGGGATCCATTCTTTGGACCCCGACGAGATCGCGACCTGGTCCGAACACGTCGCGGCCGGCAACCTCTACATCAACCGCGG